>CANGUS010000016.1 GCA_947457085.1 Bacteroidota bacterium | reverse complement strand
TTCTTAAAATAAGTATCCATTTTTCAACTTCCAGCCCTTACTACTTCATATTTACAAACTGCAAAGGCAATTTCAAGTCGGAAGTTTTACACAATTGAATGACTTCTTGTAAATCATCAATTTTTTTGCCTGTAACTCGAATAATGTCGTCCATGATAGCAGCTTGTACTTTAGGCACATTTTCCTTAATCAATTTCACTATTTTTTTAGCATCGTCTTGTGCAATTCCATTTTTTACAGGCACTGCTTTTTTCACAATTTTACCTGACGGCAAAACTTCTTTGCTCATGTCAAAACAATTTGAATCTAGGCCTTGGCGCATAGAACGGGTGATTAATACATCTACAATTTGCTCCATTTTCATATCGCTGTCGGCTTCTAAGGCTACGGAGTAGTTTTTTTTATCTAACTCAATCACCACATGAGATCCTTTGAAATCAAATCGATTTTGAATTTCTTTTTTAACCACATTTATAGCGTTGTCTAATACTTGAATTTCTACTTTACTGGCAATGTCGAATGATGGCATGTTTTATTATTTTATGCGAAGTTAAAGAATATTTTCTTTGGTCAAAACTTTCTCTGACCTCAAAAAAGAAACAGATAATCTATATATATGTTATCAAATTATTAATTTTTAGATTATTATTTATATATTTAGATTTCGAAAATAAACAAGTATTAAAATTCATTCATGCAATCCGTTATTGAGCAATTAAATAAATTTGAATCGGTTACACTGAAACAATTAGACAGTGTGAAGTTGCAAAATAGAATCGATACGAAATATATCCTTTCCAAAGCTCAACTGGTTTTATTATTAGAAGGAATCATAGAGGAGCAGTTTGTATTAGAAATAGATAATACCCGAGTATTTAATTACAAAACAATTTATTTTGATACACCCGATTTTCAGTTTTATAAAGACCATCACAATGGATGTGTGAACCGAATAAAAGTGAGAAGCAGGGAATATGTAGAAAGCAAATTGAGTTTTTATGAAATCAAACGAAAATTATTTGGAACCCGAACCGACAAACAACGCAAAATAATTCCCGCCATATACCAAGAAGTTCCTTTGGCAGATTATAATTTGATTCAATACAAAAGATTGAACAATAAACCGATTGAAAAAAAATTGACCAATCATTTTAAACGGATTACCTTAACCAATAAAAAATTCACAGAGCGAATTACCATTGATTTGGAAATTGGATTTGATAATGGCAAGAAACAAATCCAATTATCTGAATTAGTCGTTATTGAAGTGAAACAAGGAAAAGCCGATGTATTTAGCAACACAATTCAAATGCTCAAAAAATTAAGAGTGCATGAAAGTAGTTTTAGCAAATACGTCATTGGCGTTTCATTACTTGAAGAGACTATCAAACACAATAATTTCAAGCCCATATTATTAAAATTAAACAAAATAGAGAATTATGCAAGATGTTGAAAAAGTAGTTAAAGAAATGAAAGACATACCGATGGACACGATAGAACTAATCACGAGATTTGGGATTAATTTTGTAGCACTCTTTATATTAGTTCGAATAATTTATTATCCAACACATAAAAATAAAGACTTCTTATTCACCTTCTTTATTTTCAATTTTATCATATTTACACTGTTGTGTACAACCCACATTAAACAAGGAATTGCATTCGGTTTATTTGCAATATTTTCCATTATGCGTTACCGAACCGTTACCATTCCAATTAAAGAAATGGGTTACTTCTTTATTTGTTTGGCTTTAGGCATGATTAATTCATTGTCAATTATCGACAACCATTTATTATTTTCAGATTGGATGATTTTGCTGTTTAGCAATGCCTCTATCTTATTATTAACCGTGATATTAGATCGATTCATTTCATTAACGCACGAAAACTTTAAAGAAATAACCTATGAACGAGTTGATTTGATTACCCCTAACAAAAGAGAAGAATTAATAGAAGATTTAAAAAACAGAACTGGACTTCCAATTCATCGAGTAGAGATAAAAAATATTAATTTTTTACGCGATACAGCCAAAGTGCATGTATTTTATAATGCAAAAGAAAATGAAAACAGATTAGAAGTTGCAGGTGGCGATGATGATTAAACAAAGTTGTCAGATAACTGATGTAGGTTGTCGGGAAATACATTAGTGTATATAATAGTAGCCATCCATATTAAAAGTCTCAAACTTTTTATATTTAAAAAAAATAATTATGAAACAAATCAAAACAATAATAGCCTTTTTAATTCTTAGTGCCATTTTATTTTCATGCACCAAAGGGCCTGGAGAAGGTGGCCGAGCTTCGATAAAAGGTACTATCTTTGCAAGAAATTATAGCAATACCTATATAAAAACAGATTCTGGATTCATAGGTGGACAAAATGTATATATAAAATATGGGGATGAGCCAGGTATTGGCGACAATACAGACACAGATCCAAATGGTGAATTTTACTTTAATTATTTACGTGAAGGCAAATACTCTATCATTGTTTATAGCAAACAATTAGTCAACAACACATTAGACAGTGCAGTGGTAAATACAGTAGAAATTACTAGCAGAAAACAACAACTGATTATGCCTAAAATCATTATTAATACCTTTAAAAATTAAAATGTATAAAGGTATTTGTGTCGTAATCTTATTCATTTGCTTTTATAAATCCAAAGCACAAAATTCACCAGCTTATTCTGATGCAGGCCATTGGACTACATTGTCAGTAGATTATTCAATTAACAAAAAATGGTCAATAATTGCAGCTGAAGAAATTAGATTTAGAGAAAATTACAGTAGATTAAATTTATTATTCACCAATATTGGATTAGAATTTAATGCGAACAAATACGTAAAATCTGCATTGGTTTATCGATTTATTAATAAACTTGACGATGATAATTCATTTACATTTCGTCATCGATTGATGTGGGACATTATAGCTAAATATAAATATACCAGATGGTCGTTTTTATATAGACATAGGCTTCAGGGGGAATACAGAAGTTATTTTACAGATGAATTTGGTAAATTACCTGAAATTTATTCTAGAAGTAAAATAGAAATTGGTTACACCATTAACAAAAAATGGAGCACCTACCTTTCAGCTGAAATGCGCTATCAAATACATGATTATAAAAGAATTGTTTCGGAAGACAATTGGCACAGAATTCGAGTTCAAGCTGGCATAGACTATAAATTAAATAAATACAGCAAAATAGGAACCTATTATTTAATTCAAAAAGCATTCAATGTAGCTAATTTAGAAAATATTTATATAACCGGCTTAGAATATTCAATGAGTTTAAAAGATTCTCCCCTTTTTAAAAAGAAGAAAAAGTAGATTTCATAAGTTCTGATTATATTTGGCATTAAATAACTTTTTTTCATTGAAAACATATTCCTCTAGTCAAATAAAATCCATATTTACTAAGTTTAATAAACTAAAGATTTTTGTTATTGGCGATGCCATGATCGATAATTATTGGATTGGTAACATTGATAGAATTTCTCCAGAAGCACCTGTACCTGTCTTCACCGTTTCAGAAAAACAATCAAGACCAGGAGGTGCTGCCAACGTAGCTTTAAATTGCAAATCATTGGGTGCTAATGTATCCTTGCTAACTGTTATTGGTAAAGATGAACAAGGAAAAGCATTGATTGCTGCGTTAAACAAAGAAGGAATCGATTCTTCTATGTGTATGCAAAGTACAGACCGAATTACAACTTCAAAAACAAGGGTATTATGTAAAAATCAACAATCGATTCGAATTGATGAAGAAATGGAGGAAGAATTGTCAATCAAAGATGAACATCGTTTTATTGATATGTGCATGAGAGCCATACAAATTGAAGTGCCAGATATTGTTATTTTTGAAGATTACAACAAAGGTGTTTTAAAACAAAATGTGATTGATAAGATTATTGGGCATTGCAAATTGGTAGGCGTATCAACAGCGGTAGATCCTAAGAAAAAGAACTTTTTCTCTTATGTAGGGGTCGATATTTTTAAACCCAATTTAAAAGAAGTAAAAGAAGCACTGGATCTTTCTGTAAAAGAAATGAATTTATCTACTATGAATCAAATTCATGCTTCTTTATTTAAAAAACTTAAACATAAAATTACCTTTATCACTTTATCGGAATTAGGAGTATATGTAAATGAAACAAAAGGAAAAACAATTGCTGCTCACATAAGAAACATTGCAGACGTTTCGGGTGCTGGTGATACGGTAATAGCTGTAGCCAGTATGATTTATGCAGTAACTAAAGACGAAAACTTAATGGCGATTGTTGCTAATTTAGCAGGCGGTATCGTTTGTGAAGATGTAGGAGTTGTGCCGATTAACAAGAAAAAATTACTTGAAGAAAGCTTACTTTTTAAAAGCTAATAAATTTTGAGTTGTCTTTTGAACTAAGAATTTTGAATTGATATTGGTAGATTTATTAATGCGCACAGACAAAGAAGTTTTCTCTCCCTCTTTTCTTAATGTAGCACATACGACAATAGAATAAGCGAATATTAAAATTGTAAATAAATTAATTTTTCTAGTCATGAGTAAGGAATTTAATGATTTGGTATTACAAATATATTACTTTAAACTCAATTACGGTAAAATTCAATCAGAATTATTGTCAATTCATATACTCCATAATGTATAGTTTAATATAAAATTTCCAGTTAAATTGTAACTTAATAATGTCTTATAAAATTAAGCTTACAAGTTTACCCAAATTGAGTGTTGCTTTTATCTGTATTAAAAGTGCTACTTATGGTCTTGAATTAATTTAATAAAATCATCAAATAAATATCTAGAATCATGCGGACCAGGAGTTGCTTCTGGATGATATTGAACTGAAAATACAGGTTTTGATTTCATTTTAATCCCTTCTAACGTGTTGTCATTTAAATTAACATGCGTGATTTCAATTAAATCATTATTTGTTACAGAGTCTGCATCAACTGCAAATCCATGATTTTGAGTAGATATTTCACTTCTCATGGTATGTAAATTCAATACAGGGTGATTAATCCCTCTGTGTCCATGATGCATTTTATAGGTTTTAGCCCCATTGGCTAATGCGATTAATTGATGCCCTAAGCAAATTCCAAAAACTGGCAAACCAGATTGAATAATTTTAGACACTACTTCAACAGCATAAGTCATAGACGATGGATCCCCCGGACCGTTACTGATAAAATAGGCGGTAGGTTTAAACGGTTGTAAATCTTCAAAAGTAGCTTTAGAAGGAAACACTTGTAAATAAGCACCTCTATCTGTCATGCATTTTAAAATATTTCTTTTTACACCAAAATCTAATACCGCAATTCTTATTTCAGAAGTTGCATCCCCAATGCAGTATGCGTCTTTAGTCGATACAAATTCGGATAAATCCAAGCCTTCCATACTAGGCACATCCGCTAATTTTTGTTTCAACACTTCAATGTCTTCAATTTCTGATGAAATGATGCAATTCATAGCGCCAGTATTTCTGATATGAGCAACCAAAGCTCGAGTATCTATTTCATGTATCGAAACAATATTATTTTCAACTAAATAATCTTGTAAAGAGCCATTAGATAGCACTCTTGAATATTTATCTGTCAAATTTTTCCCTATTAATCCAGCAATTTTCACATCATCACTTTCAACATCCTCATTATTCACCCCATAATTTCCTACATGAGCAGTGTTCATCACTACAATTTGTCCGTAATAAGAAGGATCTGTAAAAATCTCTTGATAACCGGTCATACCCGTATTAAAACAAATTTCACCAGAGGTAGTGCCAATGGCACCAAATGCGCTTCCTGTGAATAGGGTTCCATCAGCAAGCAATAAAAAAGCTTTTTTAGAATTGTTCATTAAAAGGCAAAGTTAATCTAAAGAATTTTTATTGATAAAATTTTATTGATAAATTATAAAAGAGTTTTAAAAAATAGATAATAGTTAAATAAAGTATAAAAACCTTATTACAAAATATTATGGATTTTTAGCCTTATTCAATGTTTTTACCATTTTTAAATGAGGTATCCCTACTTCATAAAACACCTCTCCTATTTGTTGAAAGTTTTGTTTTTGATAAAAATCAATGGCAGTTTTACGTGCATGTAATTCAATTTTTTTATATTGATTTAAAATACAAAAATTCTCTGCAACATGTATGATTGATTTACCTATTCCTTGGTGTTGATAGTTATCAGCAATGGCCATTTGTCTGTATTTTACCAATTCTTTTGAAACTATTTTTATAAATAAACAACCAACTACTTTTTCATTTTCTAGTGCAATAACAATTTGTTGGTTTCCATCATCTTCAATATCTTCTTGCGACAAAGTAAGTCCTAAAGGCGTTCTTAATACATCTTGCCTAATCATTAATACTTGTTCATAATATATAGAATTGGAATCTATTAAGTGGATATCGAATGTCATTTATTTTTAAATTAAATGGTAATTTGTATGGATTGTATTTATTTAAACTGAATATTTTATAAAAAGCAACAAGCAGGTACGAAAACATAAAAAGCAGGTACGATTATTGCCCTAGTAGGAAACGGACAGTAACTCCTGCCCTGGTGGTTGTAATCGGGAATTGATTGGAAACATATGGAATACTTTGCCTTCTGTCATATGTAAATCGTAAGGTTACGGTTTGCGTTAATAAATAATCAATTGAAGGAGAAATGGTAATTACTTTTTGCCCTCTAGTCGCTCGAGATACTTGTTGGTCTAAACGATTAATCGTTGTGTAATCATCTCGAAGTCCTAAGTCTAATTTAATATTGACATCGCTTTTATATTTATTTAAACCAAAATAAGGGGTGTTAATGGTTACATCTTTCAATCTCATTCCTGCACCAAAAGAAATTTCTTTACTTTTCGTTTCACTTAATTGATAATCAACTAAACTCATACTTAATGTTCGAGCTTTTTTAATTTCTATATGCACATTCAACGAATTTTTAAAGGTCGCATCTATCCCAATTAATGGTCCAAAATTTTCAGTTATTGTCATGTTCGGAACCATAAAATAAGGAATATAATTATGCGAAACAGAATCGATGAAGGAAGGAAAACCTAATGCATAGGTATCTCTGTATTGCAAAGAGGATGTGAAACTATTCATAGACAATGACCCTGTATATGAATGCGTTAATGTGAATGTTTGAAAAATATTTTTAAATGCTTTCGTTCGAGCTAGTCCTCCATAATTGATTCTCCAGTTCGGCAAAGGCAAAATATTTCGAAAAGGATTGGAACGAATAGTTTCATTTTTATTATTTACTAATGGATAGTTTTGGGGATCTCTGCCCGTATATGCAGATAAAAATGCTGGAATTAAAACTTCTTGTGAATAACGAGTATATCCTTTTTTATAATCAGGATCTTCAGGTGCATTTAAATTATTGGTATACGGATTAATAAGCCCTAATCTTTGTGAGATTACTTTTCGATTATTTTCAAAATCTTTGAATGCGGAAGTTAAATTATCTATTCCTTTCTTTTGAAATAATGTATTAATCGCAATATAAGAAATGGTAAAACCTCCGGTTTCATATGGATTTAAATGAATAAAGTCATTGCTTCCTCCCAATGTATCTTTAAACAATTCAGAATATGCTTTATTAAATGTTTTTTTAAGATTAAAATCAACTTTAAAATCTTTAAATGGCTCAGTATTGACAGTCATGTCAAAATTCTGTAGAAAAGTTTGTTGAAATGGAGCATTAAATAAAGAATCTCTAGAAAGTACATTATCTCTTCCTTTTCCTTCTAGCCAAAGTCTATTGGGCTGCAATCCAAAAGCAAATGGCATTCCAACATTGGTTGTATTATTTGTATTGATACCTATTAATTGTGTACTGTCCATGTAACCAGGCAATGTAGTTGACATGTTTTCACTGTAATTAAAGGAGGCTCTTTTGACCATCATTAATATTCCGGTAAATATTCTAACACCGCTCGATGGGTTGAATTCTTTTTTTACTTTTGGCTTTTTGACTTCTTTAGGTTTTTTAGTAGCTGTTAATTTATTTTTATTCGTATCTGTTTTACTTTTATCATTTTTAGCTGTTGTTGAAATTTTCCCATTTAAATCTGGGTTTGAAGCAGCACGACCTTTATTAAAGTTGCCTTTACTTGGAACAGACTCTTCAAATTGGGCGTCTATTTTTTCTCCAGAAATATTTTTATTATTACTCAACAGTCTATCTACATTTTTTGGGCTTGAGGCCTTCAATCCCATTGGATCCCTATCCTCTCTTCGATTTTGATTAGATTGTATATTCGAAGAGGTTGTTTTACTAGTCGGCGTTTTTTTATTTGGAATGATTTTTTTAGGGGAATTTAGTATTTTAAGGTATTTATTTTTGTTATATAATTGAGTGAAATTAAATTCACCATTCACTTGTTTATTTTGGGTATTGCCCACTATATTGCCTAAACTTTTTGCTAAAAGAGAGGCACTCGTCCAAGTATATGTAGCAGCATAACTCCCTCTTAAGGTAGTCCAATCAAGCAAAGGAAATTTGCTAAGAGGCACATTATAATTTGCATTCAGCGATTGAGTATAATTCGTATTTCTTCCTAATTTATAGAGATTGTTCCAGAAAGTATCTTTTTTAGCTTTCGTATCTAAACGCCCATTAGGCTCATCAATTCTTGAATTATTCGTAGCCGAATAATCAAATGAAAAAGATCTAGTTAAATCCCATCTTAAGTTATAGGTTCTATTCCAGGTAAAAAATTTAAAAAAGTTGGGTTCTATTTTATAAGGACCATCATCGATATTTCTAATTTCAGTTTCACCAATTGTTCTATTTAAATTATTTCTGAAAGTAAAATTAGAAGGAATTAAATTAAAATTAAAATCCCGAATGAGTTGATAATACTTTCTTTTTTGAGGGATCAATTTTTTGAATGGCTCAATCGACTTTGCTTTTAAGCCATAGGTATACCCAATGGAAGCCTGGTGTTCATCTAATTGATCATTTGCAATTAAGGAATTGTGTTTATTAGTTTGAGTATATGAATAACTCACATCAAAATTTTGCAAATCCCAAGGGTCTTTGTGTTTATTTTTTACGGGAGCTATTCGAACATTTTGGAAGTTCACACTTTTTATAGCAGTAAAATCTTGGGCTATTTTTTTCACAGAATCTTTTTGGGCTCCTGTATAATCTTTCACTTTATCTTTTATTTTAACATCTAAATCATAAGGATCAAAAATAGGATTGCTAATTGTTTGAGAATATCCAGCAAATACAGGCAATTGAACTCCCCAATTTTGTGGGGTAAATTTACCTGCATTGATATTGGCTGAAACATCAAATTGAGTAAAATTATCTCGGTATCGTTGATTAATTTTTTGATCAATATTACCATAACCTGCCGTATGCATGCTACCACTTACTTTTATCGTTCCAATATCGGCTAATTGCAAATCAACTTTACCTGTTGCGGCATAACCGCCCTCTTCGTTCATATTACTTAAACGAAGTTCATTAAACCAAACTTCAGCACATTTAGGGCCACCATCATCATTGGGTGTGTTGGGTGTTTTTTGTGGATTTAATACTCCCAACATAGCCATTTTAACGTCTCCCATATTTGGGTTTCCTAATACTCTAATAAAATGACCTGATGCATTTTGAATTTCAAATGGAACAGCAAAATTTGCCCCACTGGCATTTCTTTTTTGTTTGGCTGCAATTAATTGCTCAATGTCTATCGTCATTTCATTTTCTGTAGGCCAAATGACATCTGCTTTAAATGAACCAGAAGGAGTTACTTTTAATGGAATTTGATATTCATAATAATTGGATACAAAGTCACTTCCTAATCTTATAAACGCCCTTAAGTCTCCATTTTGTAAAGGCTTCTCCCCATCAACACCTTCTGCATGTATAAACATTTTCATTTCCTTAAATTGACGCAAATCCATTCCTAATGATTTAAATGCACCCTTTGCATTCCCATCTTGTAAACCACATACTTGAATTGAAAGTGCTTGCTCATTTTGAAAAGTATTTTGCCCGTTGGATACTTGTTGTTGCTGACGTTCTACCCCTGGAGGTGAAACATAGGGAACCGGAGAACGGCTACTATTTTCCTCTAAACTCACAGAATACAAATTAAACAACGTTGAATTGGCATCCACATCGGGTACAATTTCTCCTGGATTTCTTAAAGAGAAATTATATTTACGCCATGTGTTTCTACCCAACTCCAAACGAGCAAAACGCATAATCACACTGTCTTGAAATCCGTTTAAAAACATACGCATAAATCGAATGGATTTAAAATCAGAAATATTTCCTACTCGATCAGTATATTCTTTTATAGGGACTTTAAATTGATACCAAACTTCTTTTTCTACATTTTTATTAGGCATCGTAACCATGGGCTCAATTTTATTTACAATAAAATTTTCACCTACTTGCATATTGGGTTTGATATCAATTCGATATTGAAAATATTGCTCATTTTCATTCAATGTATTATCATTATTAATATCTTCCGATTCAGGAGTATTTGTAAACGAACTAGAGAATTGATTATTCGCTTCTGTAATTGGAGAATTTCCTTGTGGGTTGTTAAAATTGCGATATCGAACCAGTGGATGCAGTTTGGCCCCATCATAATCGGCCCCTCTAAAGTGATGATAATCATCATTTGAAGGATCATTCAAAGCCAATTTATACGCAGTAGATGTAACTCCAAAGTTCGCTTTTACCTCTTCCAAATAGGCATTAAAGCGGGCCGCTTCTTCTGCATTGTTCATTCCATCATACCCTACGTCTTGCAACTTCCTGGCTTCAGGGTCATTATCAAAAGCTGGAGTTAATTGTTGTTGAAATTTAGGAATGTTAGACCATTTGGTAGTATCTACTTTTGAACTATTGGCAGGATATGGCAATCCATTTTCAAAAAACTTTCTGGAATCTTTTAATATATCTTCTGAAATATTTCCTAAATTAATATAAAAAGATCCGGGTGAAGCATTGGGTTTATTAATAAAAGGATCCATCAACCAAAATTCAATAAACTCAACATTGGATGTTTCAAAATCACTGTATTCTATTGAACGCATAATACCTCCCCATCTTTTAGCAGGATTCAATAATTTCCCATTTTGATTAATATTTGAACCATCAAAATTATAAGGGCCTCTTTCATCAGGATGAAAAGCTAAATCCAACGTGGTTAAATTTCCTTGTAAGGCAGTAGCTGTTCTTAGTTTAAATACATCTTGTTGTTGAATCAATCTTAAATAATGATTCGATAAAATAGAGGTATCATCCTTTTTGATGTGTTCGGGCATACACGTTTGGTTTTTATCTACCAAACAAGGATCTAAATTATACCAAGATAATTTTGCTCTATTTTTCCCGTAATTTAAATTATTGACAATTGTAGCTTCAGGGAATAATATAGCTCCAGTTTTATCCGTTGCATTTTGAGGAGTACTAGCTAAAAACCATCTTGTAACAGGAAATTTTAAATCGTATGCACTTCTTGTTCCTTCAAAATCATCAATAAAAATTCTGCCTTCGCCATTTTCATTAATAAATCGGCTGTGCCCTGGAATTAATTTCGCAACCTCAGCACTTGTATTAATCATTGAAGGAGCTGTGGTATTAATTACTGGTAATTTGTCTAAAAATTTAGTAAGAGAAGGTAAGTCATTTTGGTAATTTACGTCTAAACCTAACACCGTATTTTTTATAGGATCATCACCATAAGTTACTTTATTGAAATAAGGTCTTTCAGACAATCTCAACATGGTTCCACCAAATTTAAATTTGTCGTTTATAAAATAATCTAATCGAGTCCCTAAAAAGTTTTGTACTTGGACACCAAAAGTGGCACTGTTTTCATACGATACGTTAATAGGAATTCCTGAACTTAAAACGCCCGAATTAAGAATTTTTAATTTTCCAATACCATAATCAATTGTGTAATCTATGTTTTCTGTTAGTTTTGTACCTCCAGCATTCACAATTACCGAACCTTGAGGAATATTAAAACCACCTAAATAAATTTCAGAAGAATTAGCCGACTTAAAGGTACCTTTTAATAAAAATCGATTAAATTGAGGAAACTGAATGGCAATATTTTTTGTAGAATCATACAATAGTTTATAGAGGTATTTTTTTTCTAATGAAACATTTCCTCCAAAAACACTTTTCATATCATCTCCGAAAGGTTCCAATACTGGAAATATAATTTTTCCTTGTTGAGAATTGATGGTAAGTCCTTCTACATAATCAAATCGTCCATCGGGTTGAGGATCATTCTGACTATTTAATCTGTCTAAATTTAACAACGACAATAAAGGAATACCTGCTTTAGGTCCTTCTGGCAAATATCTCTTTTCTCCACCCCCTGGATCTTGATACAAAACATTTAAAATAAATTCATCATTGCTCACACCACTTGCTCCTAAGGAATAAATATTTTTCATCATCAAATCCCAAATAGGCATGGTAGGATCTGGTGAAGTTGATTTTAGCATCTTTAAAAATAATATTTTAGGATTGGTACTATCTGGAGGCAATGATTGTGAAAACTCGCCCACTTGATACACTCGCCCGTTATTGGTATATTCATACGCTACCCCTACAACATCGTCGGGTTGTAATTGGGTATTTACAGAGATGAAACCCAATTGAGGATTGAACGTAAATTCTTGTGGATTTAGTTTTCGAGCATAAGTTTTTTCATAATCAATTCTTCCATTTAATCCCAATGATTGCATTGCACTGATTACATTATTATCTCTTGAACCAGGTGTTTGAATAACTTGAGCATACAAGGTATTTGAATTATTGTCTGCCACATCGGCTGCTGATTTTGCAAAAGCGGTATTTCGAGGATAGGTTTCCCCTAAATCTTGTAAAGCAACTATATCACGGGCATTTTCTGTGGTCCCATTTTTATTCGTCACCCATACTTCTATGCGATTAATGTTATTCAATGAATTAATAATTGGATAATCTTTTAACGCTTTATTATAGTTATTTCTAAAAGATTGGGAAAGTAAGAAGTGTCTGAAATCTTCATAATTATCACATGACACAGAAAAATTTTGAGTTTGTGCTCCCCCTTTTAATGAAATTGTTTCTTTTTTAGATTTTTGTTGTGATATGACTGAATTAATTCTCAAACGACCAAATTGCAATTGTGTGTGCAACCCAAATAAAGACTGAACACCTTGTATTAAGGTTGTTTGCAATGGAAACGAAACAAAACCGGCTTCTATTTTTTTTAAGATATTGTCATCTTGACCTGTATGTTCTAATTTCATTTGATTTTCAAAATCAAAAGTTGCTTTTGAATTATAATTGAAATTCATCCGCATTTTTTCTCCTACTTTCGCCAGCAAGCTGATGTTCATATTCATGTCAAAGTCAAAAATGCTGTACTTTTGGGCACTTTGAACGAGTGTTGGATTTTTTACATTTTGTGCATTCACACCAAAAAACATATCAATATTTCCTTGAGGCTTAACTTCAATGGTATTCCCGCCAAATATTCTATCAAATAAAGCATTTCCCAAATTTACTTTAGGAACGATGCCTCCACTTTTAGAAATTTGCATGATGTTTTTTGCTCTTTTCTTAAAATAGGCCTCTTCGTCTTTTTGAGACTGATATTTCATGAACTCATCAAAGGTCATGGTTGTAGGCGCTCTGTAAAATTCTTTACCAATTTTTTCGGTAACCGAATAATTGTTTGAATCCGCATGATATTCTACATCAGTTACTAAGTTGCTTGGATCTTTTAAATCAAATTGAGCAGGCTTTTTGTCTGTAATCTGATTATTAGTTCGATCATTCACAGGAAAATGCAAAGTATCTTTAGGAGCTTTATTCACAACAGTTACCGGGCTGTCTACGATTGGGCTTTCAATCGTTGGCTTTTCAAAATCTATTGCCGAAAAAAAGGGCGTTGCCGTTGAAATCATCAACGACATAAACGTTATGCCTGCAATGGCAAAAAACTGAAAAAGATATTTAAAAATTTGACCCAATGCTACTGCTAAATGTTTTTCAATGTTAGTTTAATTAAATCTTCCAACGAAAGATCTTTGTTGCTTTTTACTGTTTTTTGCAGTGCTGCAAAAGCAGCATTCCGTGCAATTCCAAGACTGATTAAAGCATTTAACGCATCATTCTCAATATTATTGTGTGCAATGGGCTGTAAAGTTTCTCCACT
>CANGUS010000015.1 GCA_947457085.1 Bacteroidota bacterium | reverse complement strand
TTTGGCAATAAAACATCATTGCCGTCTTCATCACCTAAAAACAATCCTACGCTGGTACTGCGTAAAACGGTTAAAGAATTTATTTGACCTAATACTAACATTCTCTATTTCTTTTTACTTTTTTTTGTTGAACCCACAATAGGAACATCCAATATAATTTTATAATCTATTTGTTTACGTTCCAGATTCGCAGCAGCGACCAGCACTTCAATAGGCTGCCCGATTTTAAATTTCATTTTAGTGTGTTTGCCAATAAATGCATATGCTGATTCTTCAAAAATAAAATCATCGATTTCATTTAAATCTGTGATGGAAATAAACCCTTCACACTTATGCTGAATCGTTTGAGCCCAAAAACCAAATTTGCCAACACCACTGATGACTGCACTAAATTCTTCTCCAATAAACTTGCGCATAAATTCTACTTGCTTGTATTTGCTTGCCTCACGCTCACTTTCCATGGCTTTTCGTTCACGTTCACTGCAATGCAAACAAAGTGATTCCATTTGTTTTATAGGATGAATTTCGTTGTTTAAAATCTCATATACAATGCGGTGCACTAATACATCAGGATAACGACGAATAGGAGACGTGAAATGACAATAATATTCAAACGCCAAACCATAGTGCCCAATATTTTCGGTAGTATAAATCGCTTTGGCCATCGTGCGAATGCCCAAAGTATGCAACACACTTTGCTCAGGATGATTTTCCGTTTTTTTAACCATTTCATTAAATGATTTAGCAATCGTTTGAGGTGAGTTCAAATCAAATTTTAAACCAAATTTTCCTGCAAAAGAGACAAACGTTTTTAACTTTTCAATATCTGGCGTATCGTGCACACGATATGGAAAAGGGATGGGCGCATTTTTGAATTTTATTTTATAAACATGCTCGGCAACCGTTCGATTAGCCAGCAACATCAACTCTTCAATTAATTGATGACATTCTTTACTTTGTTTCACCATCACATCTATAGGAATGCCTTTTTCATCCAATACAAAGCGAACTTCTTCGGAGGAAAAATTAATGGCTCCTTCATCAAATTTCCTTTGTCTTAATTGTTGTGAAATGGAGTGTAGTAATAAAATTTCATCTACATGTTCACCTTGTTTTGTTTCTATAATTTCTTGTACTTCTTCATACGTATATCTTCTATCAGAATGGATGATTGTCTTTGCAATTTCATAGTGCAATACATTGGCCGCTGCATCGATTTCAAAAATTACTGAAAAAGTCAGTTTATCTTCTTTGGGTCTTAATGAACACAACTCATTCGAAATTTTTTCTGGCAACATGGGCAAAACCCTGTCTGGCAAATACACAGAAGTTGCTCTTTTTATTGCCTCTTGATCTAATGCAGTGCCGGCTTTTACATAATGAGACACATCGGCAATATGAACTCCAATTTCATAGTTTCCATTAGACAATTTTTTCAATGAGATTGCATCATCAAAATCTTTCGCATCATAGGGATCAATGGTAATCGTCAATGTATTACGTAAATCTCTGCGTCGTTTAATTTCCTCCGCTGAAATAGTCAATGGCACTTGCGCTAGCTCATCTAAAACCACTTTGGGAAACTCTAAAGAAAAACCATTTTGCAATAAAATTTCTTTCATGGCAATTTCATTGTTTCTTTCATTGGTAAGCACACTCACTATTTCACCCTCTGGATTCTTCATGCGTTCACTCCACTCAATTATTTTCACCACAACTCGATCCCCATTTTTCAAGCCTTTTGCATTACGTTCGCCAATAAAAATATCTTTTGTAAAACTTTTATTATCTGGCACCACAAAAGCAAAACGCATATTCAACTGAAGCGTACCGATTAATTCAGACTGACCCCGTTTTAACACTTTAGAGATCACACCTTCTGGTCTGCTAGAAGTTTTATTTACTTTGAAAATATGCACCTCCACTGTATCGCCGTGCATGGCATCTTTTAAATTCTCTCTTTTAATTTTAATATCCGTCGTCATGCCCGGCACAATTACAAAACCCATTCCTTGTTTCGAAATGTCTAATGTGCCAATCACTCCAGGTGAAAAACCCATTTTTTTTGTTTTTCTTTTGTCCTTGTGCATCATAATTCTACGAAGATACTAAATCTGACTACTATCTGAGGAAATTAATAGAAAGGAGTGGTGCCGATTTTTATTGGACCGAATTACTTAACTGACTCTCATTATGCAGTCTGTCAAGAGCAGTTACCACATATTTATATTGTTTGCCATCATTTAATTTGTCAACAAACGAATTGCCTCTAACAATGGCTATTAAATTTTTTGAGGAATGAATATAAGTTTTTTCGTTGAGTGCAAAACGATAAATAGCAAATTGCAAAGGTTCATTTTCTGGATTAGAAATAGTCCATTGCAACATTTTATTCCCATCCCGACCATTCGAAATTTTCAGTATGGGAGCTAAAGGCTCCTCATCATCAATCCAAGGCATACTTGGCAACAAAGCCGGAGTAGGATACCATTTGGCTTTCATTGTATTATTTAAATCATAATAATTTTTCTTGAATGAATTGGCACTGTAGAATGCACTTCCATTGATATTTTCAGTATTTCTTGTTTGATCAATTTGATATTCAATTTCATACAAACTTTTCCAACAAGGTTTCGAGCTTGTCCCTACTTGATAAATACCATGACCCACATACATATTTCTTCCATAAGCATGTTTGCCCCACCAATTAATTAATTCTTTATAATCAGCAGCTCGATGGCCATTTTCCCAATAAAGTTGAGGTAATAAATAATCTATCCATCCTTTTCTTTGCCACAAAATTACATCTGCATATAAATCATCATAGTTTGTTTGGCCTCCTTTGGTTAAACTCCCTTCAGGATCTTTCGAGAAATTTCTCCATACTCCAAATGGACTGATTCCAAATTTTACATATGATTTTTCTTTTTTAATTTTTTTACTTAACGATTCAATTAGCAGATCGACATTGTTTCTTCTCCAATCGTCTTTACTTGTAAAATTGCCCCGGTATTTAGCATATGAATTATGGTCAGGGAACTCAACTTGTGCAATCCGATATGGGTAAAAATAATCATCAAAGTGAACCGCATCAATATCATATCTTTTGACTACATCCAATACTACTTTTGTGAAATATTGACGAACCTCAGGCAAACCTGGATCAAAATATTTTTTGCCTCCATAATTCAAAAACCACTCGGGATGTTGAAAGGTAATATGTTCATTTGTATTTGGATTTTTACCTGCATCCACTAAAGCACGGTATGGGTTAAACCATGCATGAAATTCGATACAACGTTTGTGAGCTTCCTCAATCATAAACGTTAACGGATCATAATACGGGTTGGGAGCTACACCTTGTGTACCTGTTAAATAACGACTCCAATTTTCGTATGGCGAATTATAAAAAGCATCTGCAGCTGGTCGAATTTGCACAATAATTGCATTCATCCCATTTTCTTTGAGTTGCTCTAAAATTGAAACAAATTCTTGTTTTTGAATTTCTACATTTAAGCCTTTTTTGCTGGGCCAATCTATGTTAGAAACAGTGGCTACCCATGCCGCTCGAAACTCTCGTTTTGGAATTTCGGTTTGTGCTGTAGAAATAAAGGTTGTTATTATAAATAAAAATAAAAGAGTGAATCGCATAAGACGGTAAAGGTAAATATTATAATTAAATTAATTTGCTACGTGTAATTTTTCAAGCTCTTCCCAATATTGAGGAAATGATTTTTTAACACAAAGTTTATTGTCAAAATGTAAAGTATAACCGAGTAATGAAAATAAATTCAATGCCATCACAATTCGATGATCATGATAGGAATTAAAAAAGATTTCTTCAGTTTTATTTGCAGTCATTTTATTTTCAAAAGACAAGATGTCATTTTCATAATGAATAAAAATATTCACTTTTCGCAATTCATTTTGCAAAGCTTCTATTCGATTACTTTCTTTATGTATTAAATGGGCAATTCCAATAATTTGAATAGCAGGATATTTTATTGCACAAGCAACAATAAAGGGAACGGCCAAATCGGGGCAGTGTTTTAAATCAATAATTGAAGATTGATATTGAGCAGTTGTTGTTTTCGAAATGATACAATTACTATTTTCAAATGAGGTATGAATGCCAAAGGACTGACATAGAGTTGAAATAATAGCATCCCCTTGGCAAGAATCTTTTTTCAACCCATTTAAAGTAATTGTTGCATTGTCTGCTATCATTGTCATTGCATAAAAAAAACAGGCACTACTCCAATCATTTTCAATACAATATTTTTGTGCAATATATTTTTGTGCAGGAATACTGATTTGATTTTTTGTTTTTTGATATTCAATTCCAAAATCTTTCATGATAGACAAAGTCATGTCGACATAAGAAGCAGATACTACATTTTCTTTTAGATTAATTATCAACCCCTCTTTCAAGGAAGGTGCTATTAAACAAAGGGCTGAAATAAACTGACTGGATTCAGCACCATCAATAATTAATTCGTTTGATTGAAATTTCTTCCCTTTAATCAACAAAGGAGGGAACCCCTTTTTTTGATCATATAAAATATTGGCCCCAATACTATTTAACGCTTCAACCAATGATGCAATGGGCCTTTCATTCATTCGATCGGTTCCAGAAAGTAAGAATGATTTATTTTCCTGAGTAGACAAAAAGGCGGTTAGAAATCGAAATGGGGTACCTGCATCTTCCACTTGAATTATTTGAGTTGCTGTTGTTTCTTGAATGGCAGATAAAATATTTTGTAATAGCAGTGTATCATTGGCCTGAGAGCAATTTTCAATTTCAAATTTTTCTTTACAAATAGATTGTATCATCAAAACACGATTGCTAATACTTTTTGATGCAGGGAGATTAATATTTGCTTTTAAAGAAATCATAAATTACTGAACGACTTTTTCAATTCATCGAGGCTAACAACAGTTTGAATTTTGCAATTCGCAATGGATGGCAATAAGCTCATTTTTATATAGGTGCTATTTTTTTTATCTTGCAATAAATAAGGCAGTATATTATCGATTAAATAAGTAAAATTTAAATCTGGAAATAATCTTTCTTTTATTGCAATCAATTCTTTTCTAATGATAGAATCAGTATTTAAAACAGATTCAGCAATGATTTGTTCATGAATAAGACCTAACATGATTGCTTCTCCATGCAATAATGGAAATGTTGTTTGATAAGAATAGCTTTCAATTGCATGCCCAATAGTATGCCCAATATTTAAACATTGTCGAATGCCATTGTCACTAAAATCTTGTATTACTATTTGTTGTTTTATGGCAATGGATTGCTTTATTTTATCAATCGAAATCAATTCAGTTAAGGAATAATTTTTTGCTTCATTCCATATTATTTCAGATTGCAACAAAGCATGTTTAATCATTTCTACTGACCCATTCAACAAATGCCGTTTACTCAATGTATTTAAAAAGATTGGATTGATGTAGGTAGCTATGGATGTTTGAAAAGTACCAATACAGTTTTTTACTCCCTGAAAATTAAACCCTGTTTTACCCCCAAAGCTGGCATCAACCATCGCTATAAGAGTTGTAGGAATATTAAGAAAATCAATGCCTCGCTTGTAAGTAGATGCAGCAAAGCTTCCCATGTCTGTCAAAACCCCTCCACCTAAATTGATGATCAGTGAATTTCGAGTAATTGACAGGGTCAACATTTCATTCCAAATTAATTGAACAATTTCAATCGATTTGTTCACTTCTCCTGCTGGAATAATAATTGAACTAACATTTTCAAAACTTGGAAAAACATTTTTAAAAACAGGCAAACAACATTCATTCGTATGAGCATCCACTAAAATATAAATGGATTCATATTTTTTAGATTCGATCAATGATAGAAAATCAATTTCTTGCCCTGTGTAAAAGATGTTGTTCATTAGGGTAATTTTACAATTGGATTGGTTGAAAAAGCCATTGGTTTTTGAGCAAACCAAGGTTTTATAATCCCCCAAGTCTCTTCAAATAGTTCAGAAATTCGATAATCTTCCAAATGACTAGGTTGACCCCAATGAGAATATGTATAGAAAACAGCTTTGTCCTCTTCATCTTGCCACAACTCTAAATAAGAACAACCCGGAAAATTTCTAATTTTTTCTTTTCGCTCTTCAAATAAATTTTTAAACTCTTCTATATTTTCATTCTTAAAATGCAATCTCACTATTCGTATCATTCAAAAAATATTTTTATACTATTATAAAACAAACTTCGATCTGTAGATTCGGAAAAGCCAAATAATTGAGCCGCATTGCCTTGATTAATGGCAATTTCTAAATGATTAGATGTATTGAACAAACAAACTGGTTGACTCACGTCTACATCATTATAATGCACATGAATTTGTGTAATTTCTTCTTGGCGCATAAAATGTATTTTCATATTTCGCCCTTGACGGCATTGTTCAAAATAGTCTTTGGTAACATTTAAAACAACATTTCCAAAATAGTCAATATATAATACTTGAGCATCTAAAATATTGTTTTGATAAAAAGCCAAATGCGGTTTTTTAAACGAAATATTATCAACTGAAACTATTTCTATATCCATTTCTTGACCATGATTGAGCAGGGCAACATTTCCTAAAAACAAATCAGTCACTGTTATAAAATTGTAGGATTGCAACTTCTCCGTTAATTTATATATTTGAATAGGTTGATCATGAAACAATAATGTGATAAAGCCATTATCTGGGCAAAAAATATGGTGCCCATTTTCAAAAACATAAATCAGTTGTTGATTTTTATTTTCATGTAAATTATTAAAAACAAAGTGAACAGTCCCTTCAGGAAAATTAAGGTAGGAGCTTTTGAATATATAAGCAGCTTGTTGCAAATTGAATTTAGATGCAGCATGAGATAAATCAACCACTTGACAATCAGATATTGCCGAAAAAATTCTTCCTTTTACACCAGACACTGCATGGTTATGTGCACCAAAATCAGTTGTAATCGTAAAAATTTGCATAACACAAAAATAGGTGTTTTTTTTGAAATAAATGTAGTAGATATCCTATGAGAACCCTCTGCTGTTTATAAATATAATAAATAAAGGACTATCTATAAGGCCTGACCTGTTTGATATATAATTGCCCATTTTCATCAAATTTAAATTCAATATCGACATAAGCAGTTTTTCTAAAATAATATTGGCTAATCCATTCTACTGTTGAATGTAGTTTTTCTAACTCTTGTCGGTTTAAAACATCACCTTCTTGCAAATTACTTTTAGAAATATATTTTACTGAAAGTTTTTTGGGTGAATTGTGGGTTAAATTGGTTGCATTACAAATGAGTTGTTCGCAAATCATATTTTCAGGTGGGCGTACCACACTTACATCGCCAAATTGAGCATTGATTACAAATCCAGGATAGTCGTTTCTATAAATATTTTTTGTAATTACCACCCCGTTTGATTTTTCTTTTGGGAATGATCGATGCACTAAAACACCCATCATAACCGTCTCTTCTTTGATATTATATAAACGTCTTTCTTTATAAGCCCTGTAATTATAAACACTTGCCCATACTTTTTTGACAGCCTGCTCTATATCTTTTTTTCCTTTTTTAATATCGCCTGTGTAACTATCATACAAGCCAGCCCCACAAAATTCATATAAATCTTCGGCATTGCTACTGGATCGAAATCGAAAAGAAGTAAAGGATGAATTGCCATTTAATTGTAGTATAATTTTATTGAGAAAAGTTGAATCAATTGGCATTTTTTTAATCCTACTTCTAATAATTTTTAATTGTTTTTTTAGCAGCGAATCATTATTTTCTATGTCTTTTAATTTTTCTATTTCAATAGTAATAAATTCATTTGCAATATGATTTTTATAATAATAAAATGGCAAACAAAAGGCCCCTTCTGGCGTACGGAATTGAGAACTATGCTTCAATGACAAATCATATAATTCTGAAAAGTGAAATGCTTTATTGCCGATACTTTTTGAATGAAGAGAACGGATATTTTTAATTAATAGAATCTCTTTATTCGTGGTGTCAAATAATAGCGGCTTTACTTTTGCTATGCTTAATTTAATGTCTATAAACTTCATTATTTCAGCTTCATTAAGTTCAACTATTTGCAGACTGTCATTGTTAATTTCAATTTTCACTGCTTTGTCTTTAAGGGAAACTATGGATTGATTTTGAAAAATATTTTTAATGGCACAGGATGGAATATTTCGATGCTGGGTAATTACTTGAATATGACTTAACGGGGTTTGAAAAGCATTGGTCACGATGGCTTTACAACTTGGAATTTCTAAAGGAGAACCATTTACAACAATAATGTCATTTTCATTGGCAATTATATTTTTAGCAGATGGATACAATCGTAAATAGCCGTAAGTAATCCCATTTTTTATAGATTGGAACTGTTGATTAGCATAAATTTGATCGATTGTACATATTGGCAATTTAAGATTTTCTTGATTTACTAAATGGATAATATTCTCACTGTTCAACATAATTTTCAGTGAATCTCTAATAAAAGTAGAAATATTTATCTTAGTGTACAAAGTAGTTAATTGCGCAGTATTGATAATATTATCTGCAAAAAACTCCAACCCATATTGTTTTGAGTCTTCAAAATAATTTAAGGTTGCTAGTAAATAGGCTCTATTTCTATGATTGGAATAATTTTCTTCATTGAAAGTTTCCAATCCAAATGGGTAATTCAATACATTTTCACAAAAATCAAAATGCAGGCTAAATATTTTTGAATTGAGGTAATAAATTTCTTTTCGTTTAATATCATAGACAATTTTCACACTTTTTACTTTTGAAAAAGTAGTCTCTAATGGCGACCCTGCTATATTTTCAAAATCTAATCTGCTAGGTATTTGATTTATATATAAAGTATTTACTTGATCAGCTGCACATGTCTTCACTAAAATAATAACTAGCATAATTATAGTGTGAGTAACAAAAATGAGCTTTTTCATACTGTCAAAATTAGATTGTTATATAGCTATTTGAAAATCAATAATCCGATCCTACAATTATTTTTTTATTTATTCATTTTTGCGAAATACTTGCAAGCATTTGTAATGCCACAGATTTCACACCTAGGCTTACGTGCCACACAGGTATAACGACCATGTAAAATGAGCCAATGGTGAGCAATATGAACGAGCTCTTTAGGAATTTGTTTGATCAATTGAAGCTCGGCTTGTAATGGATTTTTTGCATTGGTCGTTAATCCAATTCTTTCCGAAACCCTGAATACATGGGTATCCACGGCCATGTTGGGTTGATTGTCGATTACGGATGTAATTACATTGGCTGTTTTTCTACCTACCCCTGGCAATTCTATCAACTCTTGAACTGTTAAAGGAATTTCACCATTAAATTTAGACATCACCAATTGAGCCATTCCTAAAAGGTGTTTGGTTTTGTTATTCGGATAACTTACACTTCTAATTATTGGAAATAAGTCATCAAATGTGGCATTTGCTAATGTTGCAGGATTGGGATATTTAGCAAAAATAGCAGGGGTTACCAAATTGATTCTTTTATCGGTACATTGAGCAGACAAGATAACGGCCACTAAAAGCTGGTATGGGTTATCATATAACAATTCAGTTTCGGCATTAGGCGCATGTTCCGAAAAATAATCAATGATATAATCGTACCGTTGTTTTTTTGTCATGGTGTAAAAGTACGGATAGAAAGCATTTATATAAAATGTATCATTTAATGAATTTCTCTGCTAAATTTGTAAAATTGACATAAAAATAATATCGGTACTCATAATGATTTACTTATGCAGCTAAGTTGCTTCTAACCAAAATGTAAGTAGCAATAACAATAAAGAAAAAAGCTTTTTGAAATAGCTCAGTCGCATACGCAAAATCAAAACATTAGGAAGATATTCATTAAATTTTATTTTTTAGTATGGAGAAAATTTCGCGCTTATTTGATTTATTAGAACAGTATGTTGACTTATTTCCTAAAAAAAATATGCTGCACGCAAAAATTAAAGGGAAGTGGGAAGGCATTCCGTCTACAGAAGTAAAAAACAATGCCATTAAATTAGCGATCGCTTTAAAAAATTTAGGCATAGCGGCCAATGACTATACACCTGAAGGACAAGATAAAGTTGCTATAATTGCAAACAATAGACCCGAATGGATTATTACAGATTTTGCCACACAATATTTAGGAGGAGTGGTCGTACCCATTTATCCATCTATAACAGAAGCCGAATGGGAATACATTTTGAACGAAGCTGCTGTGAAAGTTTTATTTATTTCGGACAAACACATTTATAAAAAAGTAGCACGCATTCAACAAAATGTTCCCACTCTAAAACACATTTATTCATTTGATGAAATAGAGGGCGTGCAACATTGGAGCCATTTACTACAAGAAGTTTCTGATCAAGAAATAGAAGAAATTAATCAAATAAAAAAAACAGTCAAAGGAGAAAGTCTAGTAACCATTATTTATACATCAGGAACAACAGGAAATCCAAAAGGCGTGATGCTTTCACACAATAATATTGTTAGTAATGTAAGAGAATGCATGAGTGCATTTCAATTTTGTAGCAGTGAAAATAATATACTCAGTTTTCTTCCTCTAAATCATATTTTTGAACGAACAGTAATGAATATTTACATCAACAAAGGAGTCTCTATTTACTTTGCTGAAGGCATGGAAACCATAGGAAATGATTTAAAAGAAGTGAAACCTGTGGTGTTTACTACCGTTCCAAGACTCTTAGAAAAAGTGTATGAAAAAATTGATGCAAAAGGAAGTCAGCTCACTGGATTAAAACGTAAAATATTTGATTGGGCTGTTGGATTAGCACTCCAATTTGAAATAAATAAACCACAATCAACTAGCTACAAACTACAAATGATGCTGGCAGACAAACTGGTTTTTAGTAAATGGAGAGAAGCAATTGGTGGCAATATTAAAGCAATTGTTACGGGTTCAGCTGCTTGTCAAGTAAAATTATTAAGGCTCTTTACAGCAGCGAAAATTATCGTAATGGAAGGCTATGGATTAACAGAAACATCGCCTGTTATCAGTGTGAATCGATTTGAACAAAACGATAGAATGTTTGGCACAGTAGGTACAGTGATTGACGAAATAGAAGTAAAGTTGTTAGACGATGGCGAAATTGTTTGTAAGGGACCCAACATCATGATGGGTTATTATAAACACCCTGAACTGACAGATGAAGTGATTATAGATGGATGGTTTCATACCGGTGATATTGGGACAATGATTGATGATAAATTTTTAAAAATAACTGATCGGAAAAAAGAGATTTTTAAAATATCGGGTGGCAAGTATGTTGCTCCTTTGCCTATTGAAAACAAAATGAAAGAGTCTGTTTTTATTGAACAAATAATGGTTGTAGGTAGCAATGAAAAATTTGCTGGCGCATTGATAGTGCCTGCTTTCGAAAAAATAACAGCCCATTTTTTAAAAATGAACATAGTTGTTGACAGCACTTTTGAAATGACTCAAGATAAAAATATTTTAAAATTAATTCGCGCAGAATTAGATACTTACAACAAACATTTTGCTGCACACGAACAAGTTAAAAAGTTCCAATTAGTTCCCAATGAGTGGACCATTGATGGTGGAGAATTAACCGCCACCATGAAATTAAAACGAAAAGTAATTATGAATAAATATGCTGAGCTTATCGCACGAATTTATAATTAAAAAATGGCCCTGTAGTTAAATGGATATAACCAGCGTTTCCTAAACGTTAATTCCAAGTTCGATTCTTGGCAGGGCTACAAAAAAAGAAAAACATTTCAAATACAATACTTGGAATGTTTTTCTTTTTTAATAAATATCATGTTTTTTATTGCAAGTTATCTGCTTTAAAGACATGAAATTTACATTACATCTTCGCTTCCGTAGCCTTTAATATTTCTTGCTCCAGTGCATTTGATTGTTGTAAAATAGCAGTGGCCTCAGCAACTAATTTTTCAGCCGTTGATTTATCTTTTAGGCCACTGGCATTAATTTTTACATTTAAATAGGCTCCATAAATAGCCGTACGAATACACAAAGCACCTACACCAGCATCGGTTACACTGTTCGGATTTCCTTTTTCAACCATTGCTTGTGCAATTTCGTATCCACTAAAACAAACTTGCATGGTTTTTAATGGAACTTGTGTTGCATATAAAGTAGCTTCTTGAATGGCTTGCGTTCGGGCTTGTTTTTCTTCTTCCGAATTTTTGGGCAAACCAAACGCATCCATAATTTTATTAAATGCGTGCGTATCTTCATCAACCAATTTCAATAACTCATCTTTAATCGTTTGCCCTTTTTGAGCATAGTTGCTAAAATATTCCCATTGGTCATCCCAACCTTTTTTATGTGAACTCAAATTAGCCACCATGGTAGCCAAACTTGCCCCTAAAGCACCTACATAAGCACTGATACTTCCACCACCTGGAGCAGGACTTTCACTGGCCGTTTCATTGGCAAATGCAACCAAATTCATATCAATTAATTTTTTAGATGAATCAGCTTGCATCACATACTCAATGATTTTTTTCTTAGGATCAAATGGAGTCAACTCATCCAATCCCATACTTTTTACAGCAATTTTGATAATTTCTTCTTCACTGATTCCAACACTTCTTTTTTGTTTTGCTAAAAAATATTTCCCAGCATCCAGCATTGATTTTAGTGGAACTAAACCCACTAGTTCACTGCCTGTTACCCTCATCCCTCTTGCATGCGCGCGCTCAACCGCTGTGTCAAATGCAATATGTAATGGCGTAATGCTTATGTTGGTTAGGTTCATAGAAATTTGTGCTATCCCATATTCTTCAATAAACCAACCGATGGCTTTTACACTTTTTAATAAACCGGGTTCACGAACTTCTGCCCCATTGGCATCCAATACTTTTTTGCCATTTTCTTCTTTCACACGGCCATTTTCACGAAGGTCAAACGCTACCGAATTAGCACGTCGAGTTGAAGTCGTATTTAAATTTACATTGTAGGCCACTAAAAAATCTCTTGCCCCAATTACGGTCGCTCCGCTCTTTTCATTAAAAATCGCTTTCCCATAATCGGGAGCCCAGTTGGCCTCTTTTATTTTATCACTAAATCCTTCATACTCCCCTGCCCGAATGGTTGCTAAATTTTTTCTATCTTCTTTTTGTGCAGCACTTTCATATAAATAAACTGGAATATTTAATTCTTCGCCAACACGTTTCCCTAATTTTTTAGCATACTCAACCGTTTCCTCCATGGTAATGCCTGCAATAGGAATTAATGGACAAACATCGGTTGCGCCCATACGAGGATGTTCGCCTTTGTGCTTGCTCATATCAATTAATTCGCCCGCTTTTTTTATGGCTAAATAAGCAGCATCAATTACAGGTTGTGGTTCGCCAACAAACGTTACAACCGTTCTATTGGTTGCTTTTCCTGGGTCAACATCCAACAATTTTACCCCTTCCACTTTTTCAATTTCATTGGTTATTTGTTTAATGATGTTCATGTCAACGCCTTCACTAAAATTAGGCACACATTCTATAATTTGTTTTTGCATACTTCCGTTTTTTTGAATTACAAATATAGGAATGAAAGTGTGTAGTTTCAGTTGGAAATCAAATTATTCATGAGCCGAATAGTAAACTTATTCGGCTCATAAATTTAATAAATAACTTGTGCTACGCCCACCACCAAAAACTTTGAAGACACCCAAAGCAAATAATTCTTGTAAATCTCTGGTAGCTGTGGCTTTAGATATTTTGTTTAAACTGCCATATTTTGTGGCATTCATTCCACCTTCAAAATCATCTATTCCTTCTTCTAACATTCGTTTAATTGCTTTTTGCTGACGAGCATTTAAAAGAGGTTTGTATTTATCCCAAAAAGCAACCTTTTTTAGTGTGAAACCTATTTGTTGTGCTGCAAATTTTTGTGCCTCTAAAACTGTTAAAACAAAGTATTTTATCCATTTCGTTATTTCATTTTGCTGTTGAGCTTTTTGCAACTGAGCATAATAATCTTTTTTGTTTTTTTCTATTGCATACGACAAGCTCAATAACACAGGTCTTTCATTGCCTTGAGATAATACTTTTTCTGACAATGCTCTTCCTATACGCCCATTACCATCTTCAAAAGGATGTATGCTTTCAAAATATAAATGTGCTATAGCAGCTCTTACGACTGCATTATGTATTGGTTTTTTGCCATTGGGTGCTGTGTTATTAAACCAATTTATATATTGCTTCATTTCTTTAGGCACTTGTTTGGATGGTAGTGCTTCAAAATGTATTTTACGCTTTCCTAATGCACCTGAAACTATTTGCATA
>CANGUS010000014.1 GCA_947457085.1 Bacteroidota bacterium | reverse complement strand
ACTTATATGGATGCATTGCGTGTATTTCCTGAAAATGCAGAACGAATCAAAATTAAAAACGGGACTGCGTATTTGCAGAAGAAAGATATTTTTAAAAACTTGATGTGGTACAGCTTTGAAAAAAGCAATACATTGTATCCTTTACGAATAGAACGAGTGAATGAAATTATTGAACTCAATACAAAAGGAATTTTTCCAGATGAGCTACAAGCTGTTGAAGTTGCTAAAAAAGCAGCCATTGCAGAAAAAACCGATTATGTTGATGTGGTTGGTCAAATAAGTTTGAAGTCTTTGGAACGTTCTTCAAAAAAGAAGAATCAGAAAGCGAAAGACAATCATTCGAATCAACGAACTCAAAACCCGAATCAGAAACAAAATCCGAATCAACAAAATAAGCCTAATTCAAAAGGAAATGGCCCACGTCCTCAAAACACTAACCAGAAGCCAAACCCGAATCAGAAACCAAAATCATTGGATGAATTGGCTGCGAATTTAGGTCAAGGAAATAAACCAAAACAAACCAATCCCAATCAGAAACCTAACCCCAATCAGAAGCCCAAATCTCCTGTAAGCGCTGATGGAACTGTACAACCTCGACCACAAAACCCGAATGCAAAAAAACCAGTGCATCATCACAATAAGCCCAAACCGGTAAACAATAATCCAACACAAGCGAATCCTGAAAAAAAGGATTAATCATATAAAAAAAGACTCTTCCAAAAGGGTCTTTTTTTTATAATGCCACTCAGGGACGAAGAAACAAAATTGCACAAAGATTTTTAAGAATAAATTAATTATTCATTAAATAGAGGCTCCACAAATAATCTTGCCAATCAACAAGCATGTGAAAAAGCAAACCCACCGCAATTAGTCGAGTTTTTGGCAAGAAAAGCAATATGAAATAAACACCAATGGCTATATAAGAATGTAGTACATGGAAACCAATACTACAACGAGTTGGGTCAAAAATAGGGCTAGCCAATAAATGGTCTAAATCAACCAACATGGTTGCAATCATAATGAACCAAGCTTTTTTCCATTCCTTTTTAAAAAAGTACCAAGCTAATAAACCAGGAAACAAAAAATGCAATCCATAATGAACAATTGGTTGAAGTATTTTAAGTGTTTCGTATGATAGCATGAAAAATATTGAAATACAAATTTTAAATTAAAATATTGATTTTGCAACAGTAATCGCTGAAGAATGAAAATGCAGTCTCAATGTGCGACGCAATTTAGATGCAAAAAGAAAATGAATTCGACTAAAAAATTCTAACATCTAACATCTAACATCTAACATCTCTTACTATCTTCGCAACTTATGGCAACAGAACAAAATAATTTACCCGCTATTATAGCGCATTGTAAAGAATATGGATTTATTTTTCCTTCAAGTGAAATTTATGACGGACTAAGTGCAGTATATGATTATGGACAATGGGGTGTTGAATTGAAAAAAAACATTAAAGACCTTTGGTGGAAATCAATGGTATATATGAATGAAAATATTGTTGGAATTGACTCTGCTATATTTATGCATCCAAGTATTTGGAAAGCCAGTGGACATGTAGATAATTTCAGCGATCCAATGATTGATAATTTGGATAGTAAAAAGCGATATCGAGTAGATCATTTAGTGGAAGGATATTGTGAAGAATTGTTAGTGAGTAATAAGCAATTGGCAGATGAAATTTTAGCTAAAATGGACACCTTGTTGAGCAATGATGATTTTGTAGGGTTGAAACAATTAATTATAGATAATCAAATGAAATGTGCTGTGAGTGGCACTTGTAACTGGACGGATGTTAGGCAGTTTAACTTGATGTTTAGTACGAAAGTTGGCTCTGTAGCTGATGAAAGTGATACGATTTATTTACGTCCAGAAACAGCACAAGGTATTTTCGTAAACTTTTTAAATGTGCATAAAACCGGTCGTATGAAAATACCTTTTGGTATTGCACAAATAGGAAAAGCATTTAGAAACGAAATTGTAGCCCGTGGTTTTATTTTCAGAATGAGAGAATTTGAACAAATGGAAATGCAATTTTTTGTTCGTCCTGGTACACAAAAAGAATGGTATGAGCATTGGAAAGCAGCAAGAATGCAATGGCATATGGATATTTTTGGAACAGATAAAGCCGAAAAGTATCGTTTTCACGATCATGTAAAATTGGCTCACTATGCCGATGCTGCATGTGATATTGAATTTGATTTTCCAATGGGCTTCAAAGAATTAGAAGGCATACATTCTCGCACAGATTTTGATTTAACACAACATCAATTGTTTAGCAAAAAGAAAATGCAATATTTTGATAATGATATTGACGAAGCTACAGGAAAGCCTTATGGAAACTATATTCCTTATGTAGTAGAAACTTCTGTTGGTTTAGATAGAAGTATTTTGTGTGCATTAACTCATGCTTATCAAGAAGAAGATTTAAGTACTCCTGAAAAACAAGATGCTCGAGTAGTATTGAAATTTCCAATTAAAATTGCTCCGATTAAATTAGCGGTATTGCCATTAATGAAAAAAGATGGATTGGCTGAAATAGCAAAAGATTTAATGAATGAATGCCGGGATAGTTTCTTGTGTTTTTATGAAGAGAAAGATAGTATTGGTAAGCGTTATAGAAGAATGGATGCGTTAGGAACTCCTTTCTGTGTGACCATTGATCATCAAACAAAAGAAGACGGAACCGTGACGATTCGTTACAGAGACAGCATGGAGCAAGAGCGTGTTCAACTGAGCGATGTGAAAGGAATTGTTTTGAAAGCATTACACAATTAATATTAGTAATCTAAAATCTTTTTATAAATTTACAGGATTGAAAAAGCATTTCTCAATCCTGTTTTTTGTTTATGTTACTATTGTATTATTTTGTAATTATACATTGGGTATTTTTCATTTAACAGCAGTAGAATATCACAAATCGTTCGATACTTTCTCTTATATAGATGCTGCAAAATTGATGTTGAATGGAATAAAACCTCATTCACTCCGATGTTTTGGCTATGCTAGTTTTTTAACATTGCCCTATACTTTGTTTAAACTAACACCTGCCTTTTTTTGGTTTGTATATATTGTTCAAAATATTTTACTCTTACTTTCATTTCAATTTATTTATAAAATCATTGCTATTTATTCCAATGCCAGAAAAGCATTTTGGGCAGTAATGCTTTTAATGGTCAATATTACATATGTCGTTTTTGCGTTTCATGTAATGACTGAAATTAGTTTTTTATTTTTAATGGTAGGCTCTTTTTATTGTATTCATTTATATTTTGTCAAACAACAATCAAAGCATTTATTATTGTCATTTTTAGCCATTTGTATTGCCACATTATTTAGACCCGGCTTAATTCATTTTACTTTACTTTTTGGTATTTTATTGGCTTTGTTTTTACTAATCAAGAAAAAAAAATGGGTTGCCTTTGGGCTGGTATTTCTTATTTTCCTAACCACTATTGGTTTTCAAGCCTGTAAAATGCACGAACAATTTGGTATGTATAAAATATCCTTTATTGATGATGTTACCATGTATCGATATTTAAATTCCAGCACGATTGCTAAAATAGAGGGAAAAGATAAATTATACTTAATGGCAGAAAGAGATCGTCTATTATACCTGAAACTGAAAAATATTGATTCCGACAAAGCTTTTATAATCAATCATGAAATTGTAAAAAATGAAACTTCCCGTTTAATTACAAATCACTGGAACAGTTTTCTATATGCTTTTGCCGAGAATTTATTTACTAATTTTCATACTGGCAATACATTTATAAGAGATCTGCCGGAAGATAAAATTATCAATCATGCAATCAGAAAAAGATTGTTTGATTACACTCGAATTTGGAATATGTTATTTGTGATTACATTATTTTTAATGAATTTATTGATCATTTTTCATTTCATAAGCAAAGAAATTCATAAGAATAGGATTCTATTTTTGAGTCTTTTTTTATTGATTTTTTGTGATTACAGTTATATAACTTCCGGTATTTCATTCTTCCAAGGAGACCGTTTCAATGTCATTTGGATGCCCATGTTAGTTATGTTCATTTTTATTTATTTTAATCCTCGAAAAAATATTTTAAAAGTTTAATCAAAGTTCATTTTGCAATTTTTAAAATTGTCTTAACTTTGCGCATGGCTACACAATCTAAAATCGTAAAAGAGGGATTAACATTTGATGATGTTTTATTGGTTCCTGCTTATTCAGAGGTTTTACCTAGAGAGGTAAATATTACATCTCAACTTACAAAAAAATTAAAAATTAATATTCCTTTAGTTTCTGCCGCTATGGATACAGTAACAGAGGTCGAGTTAGCAATTGCTTTGGCTCGTGCTGGTGGTATTGGGATCTTACATAAGAATATGACTATTGAGCGTCAAGCAGAAATGGTTCGAAAAGTAAAACGAAGTGAAAGTGGTTTAATCGTCGATCCGATTACGTTACATCCTGATGCGACCATTGGCGATGCACTGCGTATAATGAAAGAAAATAAGATTGGAGGTATTCCCATTGTTGATAATAAGCATAAATTAGTCGGAATTTTAACCAATAGAGATTTGCGTTTTGAAAAAAATGTGAAGCAAAAAGTGTCTGATGTCATGTCAAAAGGAAAGTTGGTAACGGCAATGGCTGGTACTGATTTGAAAAAAGCAGAAGCTATTTTACAACAACATAAAATTGAAAAATTACCAATAGTTGATAAAAATAATGTCTTGATTGGTTTAATTACTTACAGAGATGTTATTCAATATAAAAGTCACCCCAATGCAAACAAAGATGCTATGGGACGATTGGTAGTAGGGGCAGCTATCGGCATTACTGCAGATATTTTAGATAGGGTAGAAGCCTTGGTAAATACAGGAGTTGATGTGGTGACTTTAGACTCAGCCCATGGCCATTCAAAAGGTGTATTGGAAGCAGTCAAGAAAGTTAAAAAAGCGTATAAGAATTTACAAGTCATAGCAGGAAATGTAGCTACTGCAGAAGGTGCAAAAGCATTGGCAGCAGCTGGTGCTGATGCAGTGAAAGTGGGTGTTGGTCCGGGTTCTATTTGTACTACTCGAATTGTTACCGGTGCAGGAGCTCCTCAATTAACGGCTATCATGGATGCTGCAGAAGCATTGAAAGGAACCGGCATTCCAGTGATAGCAGATGGAGGTATTCGCTATACGGGTGATTTAGTAAAAGCTTTAGTGGCAGGGGCATCAACTGTTATGGCAGGTTCTGTATTTGCTGGTGTAGATGAAAGTCCAGGTGAAACCATAATTTTTGAAGGAAGAAAATTTAAATCGTACAGAGGTATGGGCAGTGTGGAAGCGATGCAAGAGGGTAGTAAAGATCGTTATTTTCAAGATGTAGAAGATGATATTAAAAAACTAGTTCCAGAAGGAATTGTTGGTCGTGTGCCCTATAAAGGAACACTTAATGAAGTAGTTCATCAATTTATTGGAGGTTTAAGAGCCGGAATGGGTTATTGCGGTGCAAAAGATATTAAAACCTTAAACAATGCAAAATTTGTTCGAATTACTAATGCAGGTATGAGAGAGAGCCATGCTCATGATGTGGTTGTAACAAAAGAATCTCCGAATTACACCCGTTAATATGGTAATTTAATTGCGCTTATATGGATTCAATTAATAAATCAAATTTTGATAAATAAAATGGAAATTCTTTTTAAAAATCTAAAAAATCAATTTCTTGTAAAATTTATTTTACTCAATTTTATTTTATTCTTGTCATTGATTCATATTGCCAATGGTCAAACAAAAACAGATTCAATAAATAAACAATCTTCACTGAGAATTAGCTTGTTAACTTGTGGTTCTGGTGAAGATTTATACTCTGTTTACGGGCATTCAGCAATACGGGTTGTTGATTCATCAGCTATGACAGATATTGTCTATAATTACGGTACATTTAATTTTAGCGACCCTGATTTTTATTTAAAATTTACAAGAGGTAAATTGTTGTATTATGTAAATGATGAATCATTTGATGATTTCATGAATATGTATATGCAAGATGGAAGAAGCGTATATGAGCAAGTTTTAAATTTAAAATCTGCGGACGCACAAACTGTCAATGATTTTTTAATCAATAATTTAAAAGAAGAGAACAAATATTATAAGTATGATTTTTTATTTGATAATTGTTCGACTCGATTGAAAGATATTTTCACTAAATCATTTGGAAAACGTTTTAAGCTAGGACACGTGATTGCCGATGATAGCATGTCGTTTAGAACTGTATTAAATTATTATGAGCGTAATATTCATTGGGAAAGATTTGGTATCAATCTATTGTTGAGTAATCAAGTGGATAATAAAATGACAAATGAACAGTCTACTTTTTTACCTGATTATTTAATGCGAGCAATTGCAGTTTCTACAATTGATGGTAGTTCGATTGTTAAAGAAACGATGCAGCTTTTACCAGAAAAAAATAACAGGAACGCCGCAACCAATGAACCTAAATTGTATGGGTGGTTTTTGCTTTTAGGGGTGCTATTAATATCGTTTTCATCTATGAAAAAACACCTGATTTATTTTGATGTATTGTTTTTTTTAATGCTTGGTTTGTTAGGTTTTGTTATGTTGTTCATGTGGTTTGGAACCGAGCATTCTGTGTGTGCATGGAATAGAAATTTATTATGGGCTTTCCCATTGCATATAGTTTTTGCATTTTTAATTCCAAGAGAGTCGACACAAAAATTATTGTATGCCAAATACACAAGTATGTTATTAGTAGTTTCAATGTTTTATAGCTTATTTGCTCAACAAGAATATATTGCTGAAATAACGCCTATACTTATTTTAATTTTATATCGATTGTCAAAATATTCAAAACCTACAATGAATAACATGGCATTTAAAAATTTTTTTTAAATGCAAGTGAGTCTAAATAGCACTCGATTTCGAAATTGTTTTTATCAAAAAATAGGGAAAGGGCAACCTGTTTTTTTATTACATGGTTTTGGTGAAGATGCTGCTATTTTCGAGAATCAAATAGATGAATTACAAAATACATTTGAATTAATAATTCCTGATTTTCCAGGGAGTGGCTTGTCTTCTATATGTGATGAAGAAATGAGTATGGAATTATTCGCTGACTTTGTAAATGAAATAGTTGAGCAGCAGAAATTTCATAAAATAATTTTATTAGGACACTCAATGGGAGGTTATATAACCATGACTTTTGCAGAAAAATATCAGCATAAATTATTCGCTTTTGGTCTCATACATTCTAGTGCTTATCCTGATGATGAAGCTAAAAAAGAAACTCGTAGAAAGTCTATAAAATTAATTGAAAATGATGGCAAAGAAATTTTTCTAAAAGCTATGATTCCAAACTTATATAGTGAAGAATCAAAATTAATTTGTCAACTTGAGATGCAAAAACACTTATCCATGGCTTTGAATATTTCAACAAAAGCGTTAATCGGATATTATCAAGCCATGATCAATAGAGCTGATAAAAGGCATGTTTTGAAATCAGCAACCATTCCCGTGTTGTTTGTTATTGGAAAAAAAGACAATGCAATTCCTTATCTCCAGATGGTTGAACAAGTTAGCATGCCAGCCATTGCTAAAGTAGAGATTTTAGAAAAAGTTGGGCATACTTCTATGTATGAAAATAAAAAAGCGTTAAATCGTATTATAAATAACTTTTGTTTATATGTTTTTAGACAAGAAATAGTTTAATTTTGTTTAAACTGATGAAATATTTAATTTATATATTCACTTTATTGTTTGTTTCTAATCATTTAAAAGCTACCCATATTGTGGGTGGTGATGTCAGCTATACTGTAAATCCTGTAACCAATGCATATGAATTTACTGTAAATATATACAGAGATTGTTTACCTCAATCATTGGGAGGGGGGAGTCCTCAAGCGTTAATTGATGACGAATTTGGCTATTTCACAATCTACAATGGGTTGAATTTTTTTTTAATTGATTCTATTTATGCTACTAATAAATTCTTAGTACCTGTTAATTTTTCAAATAATTGTATCAGCAATCCTCCGAATACGTGCATAAGTCAACTACAATTTAAGTTTGCAAAAATATTGCCCCTCAGCACAAAACCCTACACGCTTTTGTATCAGCGTTGTTGTAGAAACAACAGTGTGAATAATTTAGTAACTCCTGGAGGCACTGGCGCTACCTTTTTATGTAAAATTCCGCCAAGTATTTATAATAATTCTGCAAAATATAAAAATTACCCACCTCAAATTATTTGTATCAATAATCCATTTGTATATGATAATTCTGCTATTGATGTGGATGGAGACTCTCTTTCATATGAATTTTGTGAGGCATTTGATGGAGGAGATGATCAAACACCGAATGGTTCTAAACCTAAAATTGAAGATCCAATTTTGCCCACTATATATCCTGTAAAATACAAATCTCCTTTTAATTCAAATGTCCCATTAGGGGGCAATCCTATTTTAGATATTGATAGTAAAACAGGTTTAATAACAGGAGTTCCTAATATTTTAGGAAGGTTTGTAGTCACTGTATGTTGTCATGAATGGCGAAATGGAGTTATCATAAATACAATAAAAAGAGATTTTCAATTTGTAGTAACTGATTGCTCAAAGGCAGTAGTAGCTAATATGCCACAGTATTCAGAATTTCCAAATACCTATATCGTAAGTTGCAAATCCAAAACGATAAAATTTGACAATACAAGCATTGGCGGGTTTAATTATTTTTGGGATTTTGGAGTTAATGGAATTACAACCGATACCTCTTCCTCTTTTTCACCAAGCTATACATATTCAGATACAGGAACCTATGTCGTAAAATTATTAGTGAATAAAGGTTCTACTTGCCCTGATTCTATCAGTAAAATAGTGAAAGTTTATCCAACTTTTGAAACTGATTTTGATTATTTTGGATTGCTTTGTCCACTTAGTCCAATGAATTTTATTGATCAATCTTCCTCAACATTTGATGTAGTAAATTATTGGAAATGGAATTTTGATGATGGAACTACATCTGCTGATAATAATCCACAACACTATTTCCCTAATATTGGTAAAAGTTTCAATGTAACTCTCATTTCAGGGAATAAATTTGGCTGTAGAGATACTGTAACCCAAACATTACAAATACCAAAAGTTCAAATTTCGGCAGGAAATGACACTGTAATTGTTAAAAATATTCCTTTACAATTAAATGGGAAAGGGGCTGACAGTTATATATGGACTCCAGCTACTAAATTAGATAATCCATTTGTCAATAATCCAACTTTTGTTTCAAGCGATACAGGAAATTTTGAATACTTTTTACAAGGTACAACAAATAATGGCTGCGTAGGAGAAGACACAATTAAAATAACTGTAGCTTCAGGGCCTTATTTATCTGTACCAAATGCGTTTTCACCAAACGGAGATGGCTTAAATGACTATTTTAGAGTATTGGCTGCTGGGTTTACAAAAATTAATGCCTTTAAAATTTTTGACAGATGGGGGAAAATGGTTTATTCCTCAAATAGTTTCAAAATTGGATGGGATGGATTTGTAAATGGAAGGAGATGTGAAGTGGGCACTTATTTTTGGTTTTTAGACGCAGTAGATCTAGAAGGTAAAACAAAATCACTTAAAGGAGATGTTACGCTTGTTCAATAAAAAATAATACATGAATAAAACGATATTAATTACAGGAGCGACTTCTGGTATTGGGAAAAGTACAGCCAATATTTTTGCACAAAAGGGGTACAAATTAATTTTAACGGGGAGAAGAAAAGATCGTTTAGAAGACTTAAAGACTCAATTACAATCAAATTATAATTCAACCATTCAATTATTAAATTTTGATGTTAGAGATTTGGAAGAAACACGCAACGTAATTTCTACCATTGATAGAAATATGTTTCCAACCATTGATATTTTACTAAATAATGCTGGCTTAGCTTCCGGAATGGGGCCTATAGATGATGGCCAATATGATGATTGGAATGTGATGATTGATACCAATGTGAAAGGACTTCTATATGTAAGTAGGGAAATTATGCCCATACTAAAACAACAGGGGTTTGGTCATATTATTAATATCAGTTCTACAGCTGGTAAAGATGTATATCAAAATGGAAATGTATATTGTGCAAGCAAACATGCTGTGGATGCATTGACAAAAAGTATGCGTATAGATTTATTACCTTATGGCATTAAGGTGACTTCTATCAACCCAGGTGCTTGCGAAACCGAGTTTTCTTTAGTTCGTTTTAAAGGAGATCACGACAAAGCAAAAGCAGTATATGATGGATTTACACCGCTAACGCCAGAAGATGTTGCAGATGCTATTTATTATACTGCCACTTTGCCGAAACATGTTTGTATCAATGATTTAACACTCACATGCCTTACACAAGCAAACGCAAACTACAACATCAAAAAAAAATAATATAAATATTAATTTCTTAGAATTAATTTTATCATTTACAATTTATTATTACTAAAATGCACATACAACAATTATATACCAATTGCTTATCTGAAGCCGCTTATTTTATTCAGTCAGAAGGAGAAGTGGCGATTATAGATCCATTAAGAGATATCGATATTTATATTAAAATGGCTGCTGAAAAAAATGCTAAAATCAAATACATATTTGAAACTCACTTTCATGCTGATTTTGTTAGTGGACACATTGATTTGGCAGAAAAAACCGGAGCACAAATAATTTATGGTCCAGATGCAAAAACATCTTTTTCAAAACACATGGCAAAAGATGGAGAAGAATTTACGTTAGGTAAATGCACATTTAGGGTGTTACATACTCCCGGACATACGCTGGAGTCAAGCTGCTATTTATTGCTTGATGAACATGGAGTTCCCAACTCCTTATTTTCAGGAGATACTTTATTTGTAGGAGATGTAGGTCGTCCTGATTTATTTAGTGGGAATTTATCCTCAGAAGAATTAGCTGAACAAATGTATCACTCTTTAGAAAAAATAAAACAATTACCTGATTATGTAAAAGTGTATCCTGCACATGGCCCTGGTTCTAGTTGTGGTAAAAATTTAGGCCCTAATACACACAGTACGATAGGTGAAGAAAAAGCGACTAATTATGCCATGCAAAATCAAACTATTGAAGAATTTGTGGCAGTAGTTACCGAAGGTTTAAATGCGCCTCCGGCTTATTTCCCAATCAATGCGAAAATAAATAAAGATGGATATGACAGCATTGACATGATTATAAAAAATGGGATGAATGCTTTATCTATCGATGAAGTGAAAAAAGAAATCGCAGAAGATACTATATTATTGGATACCCGAAAACCAACTGTTTTTACAGAAGGATATATACCTACTTCAATTAATATCGGTTTAGAAGGTCGTTTTGCAGAGTGGGCCGCAACGTTGTTGCCATTTCATTCAAAAATGATGATACTGACAGACGAAGGTAAAGAAGAGGAAACCATCATTCGGTTAGCAAGAGTAGGTTTCGATAAAATTATTGGATATGTAAAAGGTGGTTTTGAATCATGGAAAAATGCAAATGAGCCCATTGATTTAATTATTGACATAGATGCTGATGAGTTACTCATGGATTTGAATTATGATTATAAAATGATCGTATTGGATGTAAGAAAAGAACTAGAATTTGATAACGGTCATATCAAAACTGCTTTAAATATTCCATTGCAAACGATGACTGATTTAACAAATATTGCTGCATTTGAAGATACAGATAATATTTACATCCATTGTGCTGGAGGTTATCGTTCTGTAATTGCTGCATCTATATTAAAAAAACAAGGTATTCACAATTTACGAAACATTTTAGGTGGTTTTGATGCGATTAAAAATATTCCTAAAATGCCTATAGAAGTTGCAAAAGAAGCATTGAATTAAAAATAAACAGTCATTTACAATCTATTATTATGCAAATAACACCAGAACAAGCACAAATCATTTCAGAAAAGTGGGTTGAATATTGGAATAATGATAGCGTTGAAAAATATTTAACTTTGTATGACGATGAAGCGACCTTGGTTTCAAGTGTTGCCCTCCGATTAATGCCTGAAACATTTGGTCGTATATCAGGGAAAAGTCAAATGCTAAAATATTGGACCCTTGTAAGGGTAAACTTTCCTCAATTTAAGTTTAGAATAAATCGAACTGAAATTTATGAAAATAAAGTAATCGTGTACTATGCATCTATTGTAGACAATTCAAAAGTGATCGCCATATTATCTATAAACGAAAAACTGCTCATTAAAAAAATAGAAGTTAGTTACGTATAAATCAAGGGAGTATTTACTAAGAAACTATACTAACATTGTTACTGGATTTTCTAAAAATCCTTTCAATGTTTGTAAAAACAAAGCACCTTCAGCACCATCAACTACTCTGTGATCACAACCTAAAGTGAGTTTCATAATATTTTTAACTACCACGTTGCCATTTTTAACAACAGGCGTTGCAGCAACTTTTCCTACAGCCAATATGCAAGCATCTGGAGGATTGATGATAGCCGTAAATTCATCAATATCCATCATGCCCAAATTAGAAATTGTAAATGTGTTTCCAGTAAATTCAGCAGGTTGTATTTTTTTATTACGCGCTTTCGTATACAAATCATTTGCGTCTGATGCAATTTGAGATAACGATTTTAAATTGGCATCTTTAATGACTGGTACTATTAATCCATCAGGTAGGGCAATTGCTGTGCCAATATTTATTTGATGATTTTGACGAATAAAATCAACCATCCAACTACTGTTAATGACAGGATGTTTAGCAAGGCTCATTGCACAAGCTTTAATAATCATATCATTGATAGAAATTTTTACAGGGCTTGTAGCATTCATTAACTTACGGGCATCCATCAAGGTGTCCATTTCCACCGAAGTTTTCAAGTAAAAGTGTGGCGCTGTAAACATACTGTCACTTAGTCGCTGAGCAATAATTTTACGCATTTGAGTTAACGGAGTATCTGAGAAAGAGGCTTGCGAGTTCACAATAGCATGATGAACAATAGCATTAGAAACAGTTGTCGCTTGAGCGATATTTTCTAAATCTCTTCGTACAATACGACCTCCATCACCACTACCATGAATAGTATGTAAATCAATACCTTTTTCTTTTGCTATTTGTTTTGCTAACGGCGACGCTTTAATTCTGTCTGTTGATTGATGGTTACTTTCTGTAGCGGGCTGAGCTTCAATTGATGTAGGTGTGCTGGCAATCGTTTCTGCTACTGCTTTTGCAGCTTGCTGGTTACCATTATCTGTCATCTTTAAAGCTGCTAAATAAGGTGTAATGTCAAATCCTTCTTTTCCTACTACCGCAATTACTTCATTAATTTTTGCGGCCTCACCAGCTTTGATTCCTTGATATAATAATGTTCCTTCAGCATAGCCAACTACTTCCATAGTCGCTTTATCTGTTTCTACATCTGCTAGGCTATCATCTGCTTTTACTTTATCACCCACATTTTTATTCCAAACAACAATTTTACCTTCTGTCATGGTATCACTCAATAATGGCATACGAATGACTGTCAATTCCTTTGGTAATTCTATATTCGATGTTTGAGTTTCAATTTTTGATTCTTGTTCAACCACTACATTGTTTGTTTTTTCTGGCATCGAATCAGTTGAATCTAGTAATGCAGAAAAGTCTTCTCCAGGATTGCCGATGATTGCAATAATATCATTCACTTTAGCAGCTTTTCCTGCTTCAACGCCAATGTATAATAAAGTTCCTTCAACATAAGGAACTACTTCCATCGTCGCTTTATCTGTTTCAACATCCGCTATACTGTCATCTGCTTTTACAAGATCACCTACTTTTTTATTCCAAGCAGCTATTTTACCTTCGGTCATTGTATCACTCAAAAGAGGCATTCTAATTACATCCGCCATAATTATGTCAAAATTTTCCCAAAAGTAAGAAAATTACATAAACTTTCATACACTTCATTTTAGTAAAATGACAAATTCTATAATTCATATTTTAAGTCGTAAAAAGAATTAAGATCTACATTATATTTTGGTCAAAAATTACAAAAATAACTTTCATTTAAATTGTAAATAGATCATGTTAAAAATAGCTAAAAAGTGAAAGTCTAATGTATTTATAGTGTGGTAAATTCATCTCCAAAGGGCTATATTCAAATGATAAAATATATTGGTATGTTTAATATTTTATCTATACAAAATATTAAATTTCAAATCCAGAAGATTTTACAATAAATTTCTAATGATTAACTAGCTACATACTTTCCAATCCATTAAGATTGTATATATTTGCAACTCGTAAAAAAAACCGAATATGTTTAATCTTGTCCTTTTCGGACCTCCAGGGAGTGGTAAAGGCACTCAATCAGCAAATATTATTGATAAATACAATCTTGTACAATTATCAACAGGCGATATCCTTCGTATGGAAGTGAAAAATGAAACCCCATTAGGAATAGAAGCTAAAAAGTTTATGGATCAAGGCCAATTGGTTCCTGATGAAGTCGTAATCGGAATGATTTCTTCAAAATTAGATGAAAATTCAGAAGTTAAAGGCTTTATATTTGATGGTTTTCCTCGAACCGTGGCACAAGCAGAAGCTTTAGATAATTTACTGGAATTTAAAAATAATCCAATAAATGTTGTAATCAGTCTACTAGTGAGTGAAGAGGAATTAAAAACGCGTTTAATTTCTCGTGGTGAAGTTTCTGGAAGAGCAGATGACAATGAAGAGGT
>CANGUS010000013.1 GCA_947457085.1 Bacteroidota bacterium | reverse complement strand
CTGCTCGAAATTTTTTAGATAGTCAAAATTTTATGGAGGTGGAAACACCGATGTTAATAAAGTCAACACCAGAAGGTGCACGAGACTTTGTAGTGCCTAGTCGAATGCACGAAAACCAATTTTATGCCTTACCTCAAAGTCCACAATTATTTAAACAATTATTGATGGTAGCGGGTTATGACCGATATTATCAAATCGTAAAATGCTTCAGAGATGAAGATTTAAGAGCCGATCGTCAACCGGAATTCACACAAATAGATTGTGAAATGAGTTTCATTAATCAAGAAGATATTTTAAACACATTTGAAGCGATGACTAAACATATTTTCAAAGATGTGAAAGGAATTGAATTTGATTATGATTTTCCACGTATGACTTTTGATGATGCCATGAAAGATTATGGTAACGACAAGCCTGATATTCGTTTTGACATGAAATTAAAAAAACTCAATGAAGTTGTTAAAGGCAAAGGATTTCCTGTTTTTGATGAGGCTGAATTAGTGATAGGTATTGCTGCCACTGGTTGCAGTGAATATACTCGTAAGCAAACCGATGAATTAACAGAATGGGTGAAACGTCCTCAAATAGGCATGAAAGGGCTGGTATTCATTAAATGTAATGTTGATGGAACTTTTAAAAGTTCGGTAGATAAATTTTACAATGAAGAGCAATTGAAACAAATAGCATCCGTATGCGATGCAAAAGCCGGGGATTTAATTTTGATAGTTGCCGGAGAAAAAAACCTTACAACAAAAGCCATCAGCGAATTGCGTTTAGAAATGGGAGGACGATTGGGATTAAGAAATAATGAAGAATTTAAACCATTATGGGTTATTGATTTTCCATTGTTTGATTATGATGCAGAAGAGGATAGATATATTGCTATGCACCATCCATTTACCTCTCCAAAACCTGAGCAAATTGAGTGGATGAATGACAAGTCTAAATACGGTGACATAAAAGCCAATGCATATGATTTGGTTTTAAATGGTACTGAAATTGGAGGTGGATCGATTCGTATTTTCAACAAAAATATTCAAGAAAGAATGTTCGATGCATTAGGCTTTACGAAAGAAGAGGCGATTGAAAAATTTGGATTCTTATTGAGCGCTTTTGAATATGGCACACCACCACATGGAGGAATCGCATTAGGTTTTGATCGTTTATGTTCATTGTTAGGTGGACAAGAATCAATCAGAGACTTTATCGCTTTCCCAAAAAATAATGCCGGTCGAGATATGATGTTAGACGCACCGGGACCAATTGATGATAAACAAAGAAAAGAATTGGGGTTGTAGAAAAAATGTAGAATGCTAGATTAAAAATTTATTGTAATTTTTAATAGGAACAACTTTATACATTTTTACATTTAAAATTGAGTGTAATCTTTTCGAAATCTTACTCAAAATTTACTCCTTTTTTAACCTATTTTTTTTTGATATTATTGTATGGCTAATTTATGAGTTGATAATAATTGGTTGTTTCGAGTGATGCTTACCACATAATTTCCAGAAGTCAACATAAATTTATTAAAGGAGATGCGGCACAAACTTGGATTTAAATAATCATCAAACAATACTTTTATTAATTGTCCATTCATAGAAAATAATTCTATGCGAACTTTACCTGCTTTTTGATTATCAAATTCAACAGAAAAAATATCCTTTGCTGGATTAGGAAATAAGTTTACAGTTTCATTTTTTTGTGCAATAGGCTCAATGGTAACAGGAGTATATGGAGCATCATTGGTTTTTATTTGAGCAATCCAAGTTCCATAAGAAGCTCGTCTTGGTAAAGTATTGGCACCATATGCACCAGCCATCCAAACTTGAGGAATGGTACTATTGTATTTTCGATTAATTCCTGTATAATCACCCCATCTTTCTGGTTGAATAGCATATGAGGGAGGATATAAAATATTAACCATTGTGTCGCCCGCTTTTACAGTTTGCATAGTGCTCCAAATCATGTCATTGTCAATAGTCACAATTCCAGTTTCAGGCGTTATGGTTGAATCACTTCGTAAAAAAGCTACCCCTACATTTTGGTCTAATGAATCGTATCCTAAGGAGGCAATGGCAGGATAAGCTAAATCAGTTCCGGCAACTCCGTAACTCGATGTTAAAACCTTATTAGAATCTAAGAGTATTCGGCCATAGTGAATGCCACAAAAACCATTTTGAGTTTCTGCAGTATAGGTAAAATGGATATTTCTATTCAAAGAAAAAGCATTTTGAGTCCAGGCACTTCCTGTGCTTAACGAATCTAAAAAACCAGTAGTTGGATCTTTTTGAAATGCATTCGCACATACCTCATAATGTGGAATGGGAAACATGGAAGAGGTCATTGTTTTATTAGGAGATTGTAACTTCCCATTAATCTCATACAAATACACATACGAACCCGAATCGGGACGAAGATGTACAAAATACATTTTTTCAGACATACTATTTCCTTGTCCGTTCATAGCTGGATAAAGGGTAATTCCTTCTTCACCATTTGGAGCCACTATTTGATTCCACAATCCAAATTGAATTGGCGAGCCTGCATATCCTTCACTCAATCCTATTTGATAAATATAAGTACCCTTCCAATCATAATTGGGTGCATCGCCGAAACGATTTCCATTGATAAATAAATCATCATTGGATACGCCAATGGTTGGAAAGTCTGTCCAAGCATTTTCTAAATATGGATTACCAGACAGTGCATAAAAATTCCAACCATCCATTGGGTTGTCTGTTTTTGAAAAACATATTAATACTTTACTTGTTGCTGAACTAAAACCATGCAATAGCACTACAATAAACCGTTGATGAATATGATCGTATAATACCCGAGGATCATACTTTGCAGATTGTAAAGAAGTGTCAGGAATGAAGGATGACCAAGTTTGATTTTGTAATAAAGAGGTGCCTGCCGTATCATAAAATTCGATGCCATAATTTACGCAACTTACTATATAGCCACTATTTGAAACCGCTATGGAATTATCCGTAGGTGTCCATGTTTTTAATTAATTGCCTTTAAAATTGGTGCCAATAGTAGGATTGTTGGCAGTAGTTTTTTGCATGGGCTGATTGAAGTTTTGTGCTCGAATGGCTTTTATTTTATCTTCCATTTTTTTATTTTTCAATGCTTTGGTATGAAAAATATCAGACTTGTTTTTTTTATATAATGATTGAAATGAAATTTCCCAATTTCCTGTCAACATATCTTGCGTATTATTTGTAGCAATCAAAGGCGCTGAAAATGGACCTGTGAAATGACCTGTTTGACTTTTTTCTTGGGCAAACACAACAAGTGAATACGCAACTAAAATAAAAGAGAAAATAACTGGCTTCATAAAATTTATTTTCTCGAAGATAAACAATAAATTTTAGTTGAAAGGCAGTAAATAGATTTGAAAACATGGTTTGATACAACCTTAATAAACTATTTGATATAGAAGGGATAATCCTTTTTACGAATCATTTTTATTTTGGCCAAAGCTAACTTGTATCTTTTGTAAACTGACAAATAAAGTTATTGTTATTAAATACAATTCATTTAAAAATAATTTACATAGCCAAAATGTATTTTAGAATTTTTTAACTGAATACCTTGATTTTGCATACTTCCTACGGCATAGCTAATATTAAATTGTCCGCTTTTGGTTTCAAACGACATCCCTAAACCAATACTATAGGGCATGCTGTTTCTGTTAATCGTATTGTATTTTTCTTGAATAAAACCTACATCGGTAAATAAAAAGAAATAAGAATTAGCCGATAATAAATACCTAGGCTCAATCGTTAAGATTTGATAATTGTTTACAAATAAACTGCCTTCATCAAAACCACGCAACAATCGATATCCTCCAATTTGAAACAATTCATTCCTATATAGTGTGTTGTTGCTGATTGTAAATCCTGCATTGAGTATTGTAGCTAATGTGGCTCTTTTTTTCAATGGAAAATAATATTGCCATTTTGATTCCAACTGGTATTTATTATTTTTCAAAACAAGGGTGTCATATAAATATGAAAAAGGTTTTTGAGCAATTGCATCAAAAGTAGATTCAATGGTTTCATTTTTCAAAACCGTTCTAAGCGACAAACCTGCATTGATAAATATAGAATAGCCCTTTCTTGGATTCAATCGATAATCCAGTTGTTGAAAAACAGTTTCTAATCCAATGGTTTTGTATGATACATCTGCATTGGCAGGCAGTGTCCTGGTAAATTTTAAATTGGCAATATTGACATTCACTAATTGGCTACTGGCTAATTCATAATATGCTTTTACATAATCCGAAGCCGATAATTGATACAGGAGCCCAAGCTGCCCGTTAATGGTTTTAAAAGTGGTGTCTTTTTTATAAAAATTAAATTTACCTGTTAATCCTATGGATGATTTGAGTATGTATGGTATCAAAAATTTAATGTCATACCTGGGCGATTTGTATTGTAAGTTTTGCCAATTTATTTGAATATTTTCTCCCTTATTGAGTGCGTTTACTAATCCTAATTTAACATCACCTGTAACCAAAAACTTGCCTCCAATTTCTGAATTATTAGGCAATAATCCAATTAACACATCTGCTTGATTCGCCGATTTATTTTTCAAATAGAGATGTAAGGTAGTTTTTACAGATGTAAAATAAATTCTCCATGGACTAGCACTTTCTATAAAATTAAGTTCCCTTAATTTTTTATTAATAGATTTTATTTTTCTTTCATCATATATCATTCCTTCTTTTAAGCCTAAATAATTTAATACATAGCTTTTAGAAATATTGGCCTCTTCATTTATTTTAATGCTGTCAATTTTGGTTAAAGGTCCTTTCTCTAAGAGTAAAAGCGCGGTTATTTTACCTTCATTTTCTTTCAAACTATCTAATTGTAGTGCGCAGAATGGGTATCCATTATTTTCATAATATTCGATTATTTTATTGAATACAGATTCTATTTTTTTTAAATCAATCGGTTTATTGAAATATTTTTTTTCATCAAAACGAAATTGAGTTAGTAAATTTTGTGGAATGTTTTTATTTATTAAAGAAGCCCATTCATATTTTTTTCCCAAGTAAACAAATGCATGTGCGCTTGAATCTTTCCATTGAATACTGTCGATACTTGCTGCAAAATATCCTTTTTTTATACATTCAATTCTTGCATTTTGTAAAGCCTTTTCAACATCGGTAGCCGTTTCGAAATCAATTGGAATTTGACTCAACAACAAAAAGCTATCTTTATTCGGTCCGCTTAATTGCAAACGATAATTTTGTGCCTCACCCTCAAAAGCAAAAGGCCACAAGAAAAATAGGATATATAAAAATTTCGTTTTCAATTCGTTTCTATTTACAAAGAAAGTACATTTACATTTATTAATTCAGATTATGGCAGGCATTTACATTCATATTCCTTTTTGCAAAAAAGCATGTCATTATTGCAATTTTCATTTTTCTACTACACTGCAACTTAAAAACGAATTAATAACTAGTTTAGTATCTGAAATAGAACTTCGAAAAACCTATTTTTCTTCAGAAATAATAGAAACTATGTATTTTGGAGGTGGGACTCCGAGTATATTAGATGTTTCAGATTTAGAAAAAATCATACATGCAGTACATAAAAATTTCAAGGTAGCCGATAAAATTGAATTGACTTTAGAAGCGAATCCGGATGATTTGCAAAAAGAAAAAATAAATGCATTTTCCAAAATAGGTGTCAACCGTTTAAGCATTGGTATTCAAAGTTTTTTTGATGAAGATTTGCTTTTCATGAACAGAACCCACAATGGATCGGAGGCGGTGAGCTGCATTCACAATGCATTGGAATCGGGCATTGACAATCTCAGTGTAGATTTAATTTTTGGATATCCGCTATTATCTAATAAAAAATGGGCACACAATGTAGACACCGTTTTAGAAATGAACATTCCGCATTTATCTTGTTATGCCATGACGGTTGAACCCCACACTGCTTTCAGTTCGTTCATTCAAAATAAAAAAATGGCTCCAATGGATGCTGATCAAAGTGCCAAACAATATGAATATTTAATGAATCGGCTCAATGAAAATGGTTATGAACATTATGAAATTTCCAATTATGCCAAACCAGGTAAAAGAGCACAACACAATAGCAGTTATTGGAAAGGAATTTCCTATTTGGGCATAGGACCTTCCGCACATTCCTATAATGGAAGTTGCCGACAATGGAATATAGCCAACAATGCAAACTATATTCAAGGCATACAAAACAAGAATCCTTTGATAGAGTTGGAAGTATTAACGGCTGAGCAAATCATCAATGAATCCATTATGATTGGATTACGCACCATTGAAGGATACAACTATTCATCGATAATAAATCAATTTACAAATGAACAAAAAGCAGCTTTTGAACATACAAAAAATCAATACCTGTCTCAAGAATTAATCAAAGAAAATAATCATATTATAACATTAACTCAACAAGGAAAATTGTTAGCAGATCATATTGCCGCCGATTTCTTTTTAGTCTAAATATTTTTTATGAAAAAAATTACAAAGCCGAATTACACAGAGCATGCAATGTATTATGAACAATACATTCAATTAGTTGATGACAATAAAAGTGTATTAGATCAATTAAAAACGAACAGCAAATGGCTAGAAACTGCCTTGTTAAATTTTACAGAAGAACAATTATGCACTCCGTATGCGCCTGAAAAATGGAGCTTAAAAGACCTATTGGTTCATATCATTGATTGCGAAAGAGTGTTTGTTTACAGAGCCATGCGATTTGCAAGAAATGATAAAACCCCAATGCCTTTTTTTGATGAAAACGAATTTGCTAAAGAGGCCCAAGCAAATCAAATTCCAATTAAAAAATTATTGAAAGAATATAAAACTACCAGACAAGCGAGCATTGCATTTTTTAATAATTTACCAGCAAAGTTTATGAAACGTGCAGGCATTGCAAGCAGTTTTACAATGAGTGTTAGAGCTTGTGCTTGGATAATTGTAGGACATGAAGCACATCATGTTGCTGTTATGAAAGAACGTTATTTTCCCTTGTTTGAAAAATAACAGGATTGCTTTTCAGTATAAAAATTAGCGCAATAATAGTCAGTGCATACTAAAATATCCGTTCTTAAAACCAGCCAATACCCTCGAAACCAGCTTTAAAAGGCCAAGGAATAGAAGCTAAAATAATAAGCAAGCCGATTAAATAAAAAATGAATGCTTTTTTATGTTTTGATGCATCATCGGTTGCTTTTTTACTTTTTGAACGTCCAATATGAAAAACAACAATAGCGATCAACATCCCTATTAAATGCTCCATAGCAAAAAAACGAGTATAGGAATTTTTCATAACTTCTCCCATCCCCATGTTTTGAATATTTTTAAGTCCCATAGGTCCGAAAATATAAAGAACCAGTCCAATTATTAGCTGGATATCCATAAAAGAAATCAACACTAAACTAATCTTGTTATCTGCATTTGTAAAGGCTGATTTTTTTTGCATTCCCATCAAAGCCTTTATAATTGCTAAAAGAGCTAAAATCAATACAACCCATCGAAGACCACTGTGAAAATGCTTTATAAATTCCATAATTAAATTTTTTAAAAACCAAATTTAGCCTATAATCAGCTAACTTCAAATTGAAATATTAAAAAAAATTAATAGATTTTATCACTAAGATATACCGTATATTTACATAAACGAAAAGCACTTTTTATGTTTAATGATGATTTTTTCGAAGAAGATTTTCATGACCTAGATGATTTGTTAAATAAATTTAATAAAATTAAAAAAGGGGAACCTCATGGGCTAGTTTCTGAGGATGATTTTGAATTCCTGTTAGATTTTTTTGAGTCCAATAATGACAATGAAAATATTCAATTTGCATATGAAGTTTGTACCACCCTTTATCCTTTTTCGTCCTCTTTATTAATTAGAAAAGCCGAATGGCTTACGAACCATAAAAAATTTGGACAAGCATTAAAAGTATTAGATAGTTTAGATGAAATTGATCCTAAAAATATTGAAGCCATTTTTTTAAAATCCGATATTTTACTGGAACAAGGGAAGTTTAAAGAAGCGTCAGAAATATTAGAACTCAATGTAGATAATTTTGATAGCGTTGACAAAACCGATATTTTATTAGAACTTTCTGAGATTTATGACGAATTGGAAGAATTTGAAAAAGTATTTGATACCCTTAAAAAAATATTAGAATACGACCCTGCAAATGAAGATGCTTTGTTGCGTATTTGCTTTTGGGCAGAAATTAATGGGAAGCATGAAGAAAGCATCGAACTTCATCAAAAAATAATTGACGATAATCCATATAACTCAATGGCTTGGTATAATATGGGGGTTGCTTATCAAGGCTTAAAATTATTTGAGAAAGCAATTGATTCGTATGAATATTGTTTGGCAATTGACGATAAAATAGAATATGCCTATCGAAATATGGGCGATGCCTACATTCAACTCAAGCAATACAACAAAGCGATTGAAGTATTGGAAATGCATATGAATATTGCGAAGCCTGAAGACATTATTTTAGAAGCGATAGGATATTGTTTTCACAAACAAAAAGAATATAAAAAAGCTCGACAATATTACAGAAAAGCTTCTGTGCTAAATCCGAAAGACGATCAAATTTTTTATAAAATAGGCGAAACATATACCAAAGAGTCTCAATGGGAAAAAGCCATCAAAGCATACTCAGTGGCACTGCATATTAACAAAGACAATGCTACATATTGCATGGCACTTGGGAATTGCCTAATGGAGATGAATGCAGATAAAGAAGCCTTGGTTTGTTTTTTAAACGCCATCCAATTAAGACCCGATTTAAAATCTACATGGATTGCATTAGTGAAAGCATTATATACCGCTAACTATTTAGAGGAGGCATTGTCTCAATTAGTTATAGCCGAAGCACATTGTGGACATAAAGTAGAGTTTGTTTATTTTAGAGCAGTGATTTTATTGGCCATGGGTAAAACGAAAGATGCTGTGATACATCTTGAGGACGCTTTAACCGAAAATCCTTCAAAACAAACCGCATTAAAAGCGATTGAAAAAGAAATTATTCATCATCCAGTATTTGCTGAAGTATTAGTTCGTTATAAAAAGAAAAAATAATTGTGAAATTAGATATATTTTAGTCTAGTTTTCTCTCTTCGTTTTATTTATAAAACCACTTTAGACTATTTTATAAAAACAATTGGTATTACATTTACATTTCTGAAAATACAAGTACAAAATATCACCAAACGTTTTGAGCAAGAAGAAATTATTCATGATTTTTCTGCTGAATTCGTCGCACCTTCCACTACCGTTTTATTAGGGATCAATGGTTCGGGAAAATCTACCTTATTACAAATTATTTCTGGCTTCGTTTCACCCTCAAAAGGTAGTATTCAATTTTCTCAAAATGAAAAAGAACTCGATCCAGAAACCCGTTTCTCCTCCATTTCTTTTTGCGCACCTTATTTAGAAGTGATTGAAGAAATGACTTTGTTGGAATTTTTGACATATCATTTTTCATTTAAAAAAACGAATCATACAATTGAAGATATCATCGCATACATTGGTTTAGAAAAAGCGACGAATAAATATATATGTAATTTTTCGAGTGGTATGAAACAAAGAGTAAAATTAGCACAAGCTATTTTTGCAGATGCCCCTATTTTATTGTTAGATGAGCCTTGTACCAACTTAGATAAAGATGGAATAGATTTATACCACAAAATGATTCAAGATTTTTGCAATGAAAAAATTATCATAGTAGCCTCTAACGACCCAAATGAATATTCATTTTGTAAGCATAAAATAAATATCTTGGATTTTAAACGCAACCAATAAAACATGTTAGACGATAAAAAAACAATTCGTGCATGGACATATTATGATTGGGCAAATTCTGCCTATTCATTAATTATTACATCGGCTATTTTTCCTGCCTATTACACAGCCGTTGCACCAGAGAATATGAACTTATTTGATATTCAAATTTCTCGTGCTTCATTAGCTTCCTATGCGATTGCATTTTCTTTTTTACTCATTGCCATTTTTTCACCATTACTTTCTTCTATTGCCGACTACAAAGGAAATAAGAAGGCATTCATGAAATTTTTCTGCGCAGTAGGCTCTTTGTCTTGCATGGCAATGTTTTTTTTTGATAAAGGATTTTTAGGTAATTACTACGTATGGTTTGGCATTTTATGTTCGGTAATTGCCTCCATTGGTTTTTGTGGAAGCATCGTTTTTTACAATGCATTTTTACCGGAAATAGCTAGTAAAAAAAATCAAGACAGCGTAAGCGCCAAAGGCTTTTCCATGGGATATATTGGCAGTGTAGTATTAATGATTATTTGTTTTGCATTCATTCTATTAAACGATAATTTACATTGGGGATTAGGAACTATTCCTGTTCGATTATCTTTTGTAGCTGTAGGCATTTGGTGGTTGGGTTTTGCTCAAATCACATTTAACGGATTACAAGAATCTCCAAAAGATAAACTGTCTGTTGAAAATTCTTCTTTATTCAATGGATATAAAGAATTACAAATAGTATTTAAAAACTTGACACATACTCCCTCTTTAAAAAAATTTTTATTGTCTTTTTTCTTTTATAACATGGGTGTACAAACCGTGATGTATATGGCAACTTATTTTGCTTCGGATGAATTAAAAATGGAAACCACCCAATTGTTATCGGTTGTACTAATCATTCAATTAGTAGCCATTTTGGGTGCTAAATTATTTGCTTATCTATCCACAAAAAAAGGAAATATTTTTGCTTTATTGCTTTTAATCATTAGCTGGATCGGCATTTGCTTTGCTGCTTTTTTTGTAAAAACAGTCATTGAATTTTATGGAATTGCATTTGCTGTGGGCATGGTAATGGGCGGTATTCAATCCCTTTCACGTTCTACTTATTCTAAATTATTACCCAAAACAGAAGACACTGCTTCTTATTTTAGCTTCTTTGATGTTTGCGAAAAAGTAGGTATCGTAATAGGTACATTGTCATTTGGATTGGTGGCAGACCAATTGGGTGGAATGAGAAATTCAACCCTTGCATTGTCCATCTATTTTATTATCGGTTTATTGCTTTTACTTCGATTGTCAAAAAATGACTTTAACACATCCTCTCATTAAGTTGAGGAATTTTAAAAATATTAAAAATGAAACTACATACAATTAATACAGGACTTTTTAAATTAGATGGAGGAGCCATGCATGGCGTGGTACCCAAAAGCATGTGGAATAAAGCCAATCCGGCAGATGAAAATAACTTATGTACTTGGGCTATGCGTTGTTTATTAATGGAAGAGAACAACAAACTAATCTTAATAGACACCGGCATGGGTAACAAACAAGATGAAAAATTCTTTTCGCATTTTCTTCCCCATGGAGATGATACCTTAGAAAAATCATTGAATGCTTTAAACTTCAGCACCGACGATATTACCGATGTATTTTTAACACACCTTCATTTTGATCATTGTGGTGGCGCTATCAAACGTGATGGAGAAAAATTAATTCCAGCGTTTAAAAACGCAACTTATTGGAGCAATGAAACTCATTGGAATTCAGCCATACAACCCAATGCAAGAGAGAAGGCATCCTTCCTAAAAGAAAATATTTTACCTATCCAAGAAAGTGGACAATTGAAATTGATTGAACACAAAGAAGGAATTTCATTTACAGACAATATGGAAATTCGTTTTATGAACGGACACACCGACTCCATGATGTTGCCATTAATAAACTACAACGGACAAAAAATATTGTATTGTGCAGATTTAATTCCGTCGGCTGCACACATCTCATTGCCATGGGTGATGGGTTATGACATGCGACCTTTAGATACGTTGAGCGAAAAACAAAAGGTATTTCAAGAAGCCATTGACAATAATTGGCTATTGTTTTTTGAGCACGACAGAGTAAATGAATTAGGTAGTTTGCAACAAACAGAAAAAGGAGCCCGACTGAACGAACTCCTTTTACTAAAAGATATTTAAGAAAGGGCTTACGCTCCTATTTCTACCAATTCAATATCGAATGTTAAATCTTTACCAGCTAAATGGTGGTTACCATCTAACACGATCGTTGTTTCTTTTACTTCAATAATTTCAACGGGTAAGGTATTTCCTTCTTGATCGTGCATTTCAAGCATCATGCCCGCTTCTGGTTCGCCCATTTCAGCAGGAATTTGTGCTTTATCGAATTCAAAAACCATTTGGTCGTTTTTAGGACCATACGCTTCCATAAATGGAATGTTTACCGTTTTCTTTTCGCCAACTTTCATATCTAACACACCATTATCAAAACCAGCGATTACCATACCAGCACCTGCTGTGAATTCTAAAGGCTCTCTACCTTCCGAACTGTCGAACATTGTACCATCTGCAGTTAATGTTCCTTTGTAATGTACTTTTACTACATCACCTTTTTTTACTTGAGACATATCATTTTTTTAGGTTGCAAATATAGGGAAATAGTTTTGAGTCTTTAGTTTTTTAGTTCATCGTATTAATATGAAGGAACAACCTTATATAATTAAATGGTGTTATTTCTGATTTCGGAGCTAAATAATTAGGATATCAACCCAAAAAATAAATATTCATTTTGAAACCTTGTTATTGGTTTAAAACGGAATTGATATAACTTCGCTTTGATAAAAAATAAAACACGTGTCGTACGAATCAATTTCAGTTTTTGATATTTTTAAAATAGGGATAGGGCCTAGTAGTTCTCATACGCTTGGGCCTTGGAGAGCTTCTTTGTTATTCATTGAGAATCAAAAAAGACTGGAGCGTTTTGATCTTATCAAAAAAATTACGGTATTATTATATGGTTCTTTGGCAAAAACAGGAATAGGACATGGTACAGACATTGCAGTATTGTTAGGGCTTTGTGGCGAGGATCCTGTAACGTTTGATGTAGAGAAAATAGACACTACTATTGCCACTATGAATGAAACGCATGAATTGAATTTAAATGGCGAAAGAATGTTGCGTTTTAATCCTAAAGAAGCAGTTGTTTTTTTAAAGGAAGAAAGTTTACCTTTTCATCCAAATGGAATGACGTTTTTGGTGGAATACGAAAATGGTGAAACCCTAGCAGACACTTATTATTCTATTGGTGGTGGTTTTGTGGTGAAAGAAGAAAAAGAATCCTTGAATTTATCAGCTGTTCAATTGCCTTTTCCAATAGATAAATCTTCTGATATTTTGCATTGGTGCATGAAAACGGGTTTTAGCATAGCAGAAGTGGTGATGGAAAATGAACTCGCTTGGAGAAGTGAAGCAGAAACGAAGCAAGGAGTTTTAGCCATTTGGGATGTAATGAAAGCTTGTATTTATAGAGGTGCCCATCGTGAAGGCATTTTGCCGGGTGGCTTAAAAGTATCCAGACGAGCTGCTATGCTGAATAAAAAATTAATGAAAGATAGTAGTTACACTACTTATGATGAATGGATAGCTTGCATTCAAAAAGGTGGTATGCAATTTCAATATATTTTGGATTGGGTAAGTTGTTTTGCCTTGGCTGTAAATGAAGAAAATGCTTCGTTTAGTCGTGTAGTAACCGCACCTACCAACGGTGCAGCAGGAGTGATTCCAGCTGTATTGAGTTATTACATTATTTTTTGTGATGGCAATGAAGATGAAAAAATTATTCGATTTTTATTAGTAGCCTCAGAAATAGGTAGTTTATTCAAAAAAGGAGCAACCATTTCAGCAGCGATGGGCGGTTGCCAAGCAGAAATTGGAGTAAGCAGTGCCATGGCAGCGGCGGCATTATGTGAATCATTGGGTGGCACACCGAACCAAGTATTGCAAGCTGCTGAAATTGCCATGGAACATCATTTAGGATTAACTTGTGATCCTGTGGGCGGTTTAGTGCAAATTCCTTGCATTGAAAGAAATACAATGGGTGCTATAAAAGCCATTACAGCTGCTCAATTGGCATTACAAAGTAATCCGTTTGATGCAAAAGTGAGTCTCGACAATGTAGTAAAAACAATGTGGCAAACAGCACAAGACATGAACTATAAATACAAAGAAACAAGCGATGGCGGCTTAGCCATTAATATTCCGATTAGTTTACCTGAGTGTTAATGAATAGATTTTTTGATGAAGTTATCTTTCCAGCAAGAGGAAAAAGAATGACAAACAATTAGCAAATATTTATTTATTCAATTTTAATTCATTGTGATTTATTATTTACTTTTATACTCTAAATGAATATAATGACAAATAATGCAAACGGATATGTAAATACCGAAATTGAACATGGTATCGCCACAGTAGAATTTTATCATCCTTCAAGCAATTCTCTACCAGCAGCTATTTTAAACAGTTTAGCTAAAGCAATCAATGAAATGGGTCAAGATGAGCGAGTAAAGGTTATTATTCTAAAATCGGCAGGCAATGGCGCATTTTGTGCTGGCGCTAGTTTCGATGAATTAATCGCTATTTCAAATGAAGCAGAAGGCAAACAATTCTTTTCAGGTTTTGCGTTAGTCATCAATGCCATTAGAAAGTCTCACAAATTCGTTATTGGCCGTTTGCAAGGTAAAGCAGTAGGTGGTGGCGTAGGTTTGGCTGCTGCTTGCGACTACACAATTGGAACCGAAGCATCTTCTGTAAAATTAAGTGAGTTGGCAGTAGGAATAGGACCATTTGTAGTTGGACCGGCTGTAGAACGTAAATTAGGAACTTCTTGTTTTTCTCAATTAGCAATAGATGCTACGGAATGGCGCAGTGCTGAATGGGCGAAAAAACATGCATTATATTCTGAAATTCATAAATCAGTAGAAGAAGTAGATGATGCAGTGGCTCGTTTAGCCAACAAATTAGCCCACAGCAATCCGGAAGCAATGGCCGATTTGAAAAAAATATTTTGGGCAGGAACAGAACATTGGGACACATTATTAACAGAGCGTGCAGCATTAAGCGGTAAATTGGTATTAAGCTCATTCACAAGAAATGCAATTGAACAATTCAAAAAGAAATAAGTTTCGTTGATTCCAATACAAATAAAAACGGCATTCCGTAGCATCTATT
>CANGUS010000012.1 GCA_947457085.1 Bacteroidota bacterium | reverse complement strand
CGCCTTCTTGAATAGAGTATTTAAGAACATACACTTCACCTTCATATGAAATTTTTAAAAAAACTGTATTTTCTCTCAAAGCTTCTTTGCTGATACTTTTTTTAGGAAAACTAAAACCTCCATATCCAGGGTCGTATTTCACTAATTTGCCATCAATTTCGATCTTAGCCTCTTTAATTAATTGCTTGTCTTTTTTCAAACTCAAGTAAATAATCACATCTTCATCAATCACTTTAGGTGAAATGAAAAAGGGTGTTTTAAAGAAATAGGAATACGAAATCAGGTTGTCATTTACAGTAGCTATTAAAAAATGGCCTTCAGGCAAACTATCAGTCTTATAGGAGTTTCTTGAATATTGTTTAAATTGATTGGTAAACAACAAAGATGTATCTCTAACATATCCATCCTTTAGTAAATATTTGGTTTGTTCAAAATTGAGTTTGTAAACATGCACTAGCGTGTCATAGTTTTTAAAATCCAATAATTTTTGAGCATTTGAATTGCAAAAAATAGTCAGTAATAGGGTGAAAAATAAAATGATGCGTTTCATAACTGTAAAGAAAGGTTTTAATTTTTTTCTTGTGATAAAATTTAATTTATAATTTTTATCAATAACATAAATTTTATGTAAAATAGATTCTAACTCAAGTATAATTCCATAAAATGAATGCAAAAAAAGACCGCCAATTAAGGCAGCCTTTTCATATATAACAAGACAGAGTTGATAATTATTTACCTAACTTATATCTAAAACTAAGCATATTTGAAAGATAAAAGTCATTGTATTTTGGACTTCCTCTTAGTATACCTTCTTTTCTAATTACACTGGTTTCTCTTCCTGGAAGTTCATCTGAGCGATAACTAATATCAGCAGACAATTGACCATTTTCAGCTTTTTGGGCTTCATAGGTTTGATAAGTTGTACTCACATCATCTAAATAATCTGTAAATGTTTGGCTTATGCCAAATTCAGCAGCTACCGATATTTTGTTGGTGATGCGATATTTAAAACCAAAACCAAATGGAATGGAAATTTGCATTAAGTTATATGCATTCGCTTTCCCTTCTGTATGTAAAGGTTGTAATTCATACCATTGTCCTTGATAATAAGCCATAGGATTAAATTTAAATCCTTGAATACCTACGTATACGTAAGGAACTAATTTAGAATATCTTTTAGCTCCCGTATCGGTTGCTCTGTAATCAAATCTGATAGGTAAACTGAATTCACCGATAACTCCAAAATCAGTGATTGATGAACGAAAACTTAAGTTTCGTTTTTTTAAATCTGATATAACTGCCTTCGCATCATCTGCTTCTATGTGGCCGTAAGACCCACATAATCTAATGGCTACGTAGTTATTTAATTCATTTCTTACTTGAAAACCAACCGCTAAATTTGACTGATTATAAGGATTTAAATTGGCTTTTAAATCTCCAATGTAACCCATTAAACCTACATTTAGCCCTAATTCTGTTTTCTTTAAAGAAAAATCTAGTTTAGACATTTCTTTTAATTTGCTTTTCACTTTTCCATTTAAAGCAAATGAATTGGTTTGACATAAAACTGCAATCACTATCATGATAGATAGTTTCAGATTTATCTTACATTGAGTAAGCATCTTTGGTGTAAACATGGTATAAATTTCTTTTAAATTAATAATTCGTAGTAGGAAATTTATTAGTTTTTCAAGAATTTTACAGTACAATATTACTGATTAAATAGTAAATATTGTAATTTCTCATTCATATTCTTTAAATTTTGGATTAAATTAATATTATCTTAATATGTTAACTACTAATAATTAGACATATTCACGATTATTTGTACTGAAAAACTCGTTTTAGGTGTTAAAATTCGGTTTTATAAGATAGCGGATTTTAATATAATTTTTTAAGATAATAAGTTCTTCAATCTCTCTATTTAATTCAAAAAAGTGTTTACAGCATTTATTATTTCTACTATAGTAATTTCATTAATTTCTGCACGTGTAAAATGTATTTTTAATTTATTTTCTTGCATTGACACATGAGGTGGCGTGATTAATTTGTAAAAAGAATTCACATAAGGTTGGTAATTGGTAAATCGTTGCCACATGGTCCCATTGGCAATTGCTATCAATGGGGTTTTGCTCAATATAGCCATGTGCATTGCAGCTGTGTCTGGTGAAATTACTAATTTTGATTGAGCAATTAAATCAAACAATTCTGATAAACTCGTTTTATTAGCGAGATTTATTATTTTATTGTTTTGAATAGACTTTTCAATTTCTGTACATGCTGCAACAGCATCTGGGCCACCAACTAAAATAATTTTTTCAAAATATAAATCTATTTGCTGAATCGTCGTAACAATATTTTCTACACCCCAACTTTTACTAGGAACACTCGCGAGAGGAACAAATATTAATTGATTTTTTTTAACTTGGTTTTTCACAGCTATAATTTCTTTTGGAATAGAACAATTGTATACTTTTTCTACTAATTCTATATTTCTGAAATATTCTAAAAAATGTATATTTTCAGACTCAATAACCTGAGTTAAAAAATTATTATGCTGTAGCCATGTCTGATAATAAATGTGATGCTTCATGCTCCATGCTATTTTTCGAGAAGCCTGGCTGCTTAAAACAAGCATGTCATCTAAAAATAAATTTCTAGTAAAGCAAGTACTAATAGCTGTTTCAGCATTTAATGAAGCTATTTTATCATACATTGATTGCCTGTAATCTGCCTCTTTCCATTTAGATTTGTCAATCCAAATTGCCTTATCTGCAAATGGAAATCTTGTCTCATAATATTCTTTTAAAACCTTATTGCCAACAAAATAGATAGGACGAGATGCCTTTTCTTTAAAATGTTCAATCGTATGTTGCCACAAAATAAAATCTCCAATATCATCACATTTTACAATTAATGTACCGGCCTTATTTTTTGTATTCAAGGGCATGTTACCAATTTCCTTCATTTCATTTTCTATATTCTTAGAAAGCCTTCTATTTTTAGAAAACATTTTAATACGTTGTAGCATTAAGGAAAAGAATATTCGTACCCGAATTGAAAGCATACTCGCAAGATAATGTCAACAAATCTTTTTGCCAATTATCATTTATATTTTTTGATATACAGACAAGCAATTACGAAATAGAAAATAATGTAAATCTTTCAAAAAGAATTTAAAATTTCCATTTTATTAATTTGATTGTTGAACTAAAAAAACCAATCGAATTGAATATGGTATAGATAAATATTTATATCTAATATTGTTTTTTATTTACTTTTATATTCAATATGATACATCAAATTCTTAAAGACAAGTCAGTAAAATTATATATTATTTTGGCTGGTTTGTTTAGCACAAATGCCATTGTTGCTGAGTTTATAGGAGGCAAAATTTTCTCATTGGAAAAAACTATTGGGCTCGAACCATTTACATTTTCTCTTTTCGGAGAACAAGGACTTTCCTTCAATTTAACAGCTGGTGTTTTATTGTGGCCGATTGTATTTATCATGACCGATATCATTAATGAATATTATGGAATGAAAGGTGTAAAGTTTTTATCCTACTTAACCATTGGTTTAATTAGCTTGTCTTTTTTTGCTGCTTATGGAGCTATTCATTTGGTGCCTGCCGATTGGTGGATTGATGTAAATGCTGAAAAAGGCATCCCTGATACACAAAAAGCCTACACTCAAATTTTTGGTCAAGGCATGTGGATTATTGTTGCTTCTATTGTTGCCTTTTATATTGGACAGGTATTAGATGTGTTTATTTTTCATAAAATAAAAGAAAAAACGGGTGAAAAAAGGATTTGGCTACGTTCAACAGGTTCTACAATTGTTTCTCAGCTAGTAGATAGTTTTGTTGTAATCATTATTGCATTTAAAATAGGACAAGATTGGAGTTGGGCTAAAGTGGTAGCAATCGCTTTAGTAGGCTATTCTTATAAATTTATTGTAGCTATATTAATTACTCCAATTATTTATTTAGTTCATCATTTTATAGAAAAATACTTAGGTGAAGATTTGGCCTTGCAAATGAAAGAAAGTGCGATTCATTCGTGATGAAGTTTGTATTTGATAATTATTTTTTTAATTTTCTTGTCAAATATTATTTTCTATGGATTGACCTATCAAAAACGTAAAAAATAGTATATAAAGTAATCATTCTATTATCTTTGCCAACATAAAAAAAAGTAAATGTCTAATCCTCAATTTCATAAACTAACTGTAAAAGATATTCGTAAAGAAACAGAAACTTGTGTTTCAGTTGCATTTTCTATTCCTGAAGAAATTAAATCTTTATATAAATATGAAGCAGGACAATATATAACTATCAAAAAAGAAATCAAAGGTGAAGAAATTCGTCGTTCTTACTCATTGTGTAGTAGTCCATTAGAAAATGATTTCAGAGTAGCAATTAAGCAAATTCATGGCGGTCGATTTTCTACCTTTGCCAATCAAGAACTAAAAATTGGGGATGTTTTAGAAGTAATGAATCCTATGGGAAATTTTACTACTTCTTTAGACAAAAATAACAACAAGCACTACATGGCTTTTGCAGCAGGGAGTGGGATTACACCAATGTTGAGTATCATAAAAACGGTTTTGGCAGAAGAGCCAATGAGTAAGTTTACTTTAACGTATGGCAATCAAAATTTCTATTCAATTATTTTTAGAGAACAAATCGAGGCACTAAAAAATAAATATATGGGCCGATTACAAGTGTTTCATGTATTGAGCCGTGAGCGTATGGAAACTGAGGTAAATTATGGTCGAATTAATGCAGAAAAATGCGAACAATTATTTTCTAAATTGGTTGACTTGAATAGTATAAATGAATATTTTTTATGTGGTCCAGAGGAAATGATCATGGGCGTGAAAGGCTATTTAGAAAGTAAAAATGTAGACTCATCTGCAATTCATTTTGAGCTATTTACCTCTGAAGGTTCAACAAAAGCAAAAAAAGCATATCAAGAAACGAACAAAGCAGATGCCGGTAAAATGAGTATGGTAACCATCAAAGTAGATGATAGAAGCATGGAAATACCGTTGGCATTTGGAGGGGAGACTATTTTGGACGCTGCATTAAGAATGGGTGCCGATTTGCCCTATGCTTGTAAAGGTGGTGTTTGTTGTACTTGCAGAGCAAAAGTGACTGAAGGCACCGTAGCAATGGAAGTTAATTATGCATTAGATAAAGATGAAGTTGATAATGGTTTTGTATTAACTTGTCAAGCACATCCTACAAGTGATCGAGTAGTAATCGACTTTGATGCTAGATAAACTATTTAAACCAACTGCTATACATCAAATAATTATTTGCAATTCTATCTATTTCTCCATGAATTAATTCTTGTGAAATATCTTTTACTTTTTTAGCAGGAACCCCTGCATAAATGCTTCCACTTTCGCATTTTGTATTCTCTAAGACCACTGCACCTGCAGCGATAATTGTATTTGCACCAATATAAACATTGTCCATAACAATAGCGCCCATACCTATCAATACATTGTCTTCAATGGTGCAACCATGAACGAGTGCATTGTGTCCTATTGAAACATTATTTCCTATGTTTACTTTAGTTTTTTCATATGTACAATGAAGGCAAGCGCCATCCTGAATATTTACTTTATTGCCTATTCGAATGCTGTTGACATCCCCTCTAACTACCGCATTAAACCACACACTGCACTCTTCGCCAAATATTACATCTCCTACAACAGTTGCATTTGGAGCTATAAAACAAGTGGATGGAATTGTAGGCATTATGCCTTTTACAGGTAATATATACATAATAAGAATTGTATTAAAATACGAATAACGAACTTTGATTTCAAAATTACAAATTCTATTTTTTAAAATGCGATCTATCGACTGATTACATCTGAAATCTCTAATGTATTTTTACAAACTATGACTCAACGACAATTATTTTTAGAACATGTTGCACAAACTTCAGAAACACCTTTATGTTTTGAAGTTACTAAAGCAGAAGGAGTGTATTTAATAAATGAAAATGGAAAAAAACACATTGATTTAATTGGTGGCATAAGCGTTTGTAATGTGGGTCATGGAAATGAAAAAGTAAAACATGCCATTCATGAACAAGTGGAAAAATACATGCATGTAATGGTTTATGGTGAAGTGATTATGAGCCCACAAATAGAATATGCCAAGGCTTTGGCTAGCTATTTGCCTGAAAATTTAAATAGTATTTATTTTACCAATAGTGGAAGCGAGGCAACTGAAGGTGCTATGAAATTGGCTAAACGGGTTACAGGAAGAACTAAAATAATTTCGTTTAAAAACTCTTATCATGGTAGTACACAAGGTGCCTTAAGTGTAATGGGTAGTGAATATTGGCAACAAGCATATCGTCCATTATTACCTAATATTTTTCAATTTGAATATGGAAGTCAAGAATCGATTGACGCAATAGACGAACAAACAGCTTGTATTATTTTAGAGACAGTGCAAAGTGAAGCAGGAGTTATAGTACCCGATATAAATTGGCTACATGCTATTCGAAAAAAATGCGACGAAACAGGCTGCTTGCTTATTTTTGATGAAATACAAACTGCCTTTGGTAGAACAGGCAGTTTATTTAGATTTCAAACTATTCATGTAGTTCCTGATATATTATTGCTAGGTAAAGCACTTGGAGGTGGGATGCCAATGGGTGCTTTTGTTTCGAGCAAAATGTACATGGATGCATTTACCATTAATCCTGTATTGGGCCATATTACTACATTTGGAGGCCATCCTGTTTGTTGTGCTGCCGGCAAAGCAGGCTTAGACTTTTTAATAGAAAATAATCTTCATCAATCTGTTTCTAAAAAAGAAGCCTTGTTTCATTCCTTGTTGATTCATCCTGCAATAAAAAAAATTAGCAGTTGTGGACTGTTAATGGCAATTGAATTTGAAAATTATGAAATAAACAAAAAAATAATTGACCAATGTATATTAAATGGGGTTTTTACTGATTGGTTTTTATTTGCATCCAATTGTTTGCGTATAGCACCTCCTCTTATTATTTCTGAAGAAGAAATTAAAGAATCTTGTACGATTATTTTGAATAGTATTGATGAAATTTTAAATGGATAATTTTAAATTGTATAAATTTATATATCGATTGGGATTATTATTTCTTGGCTTGATTTCTTGCTCAGTAATAATTGCCCACGTATTAAATTACAATCAATTAGTTGATTTTATTCTGAATGAAATCAGTAGAAAAGATTTACATGCTATCATTACTGGAAACTTTTTCCCAGAATCTAAATTTATCCTTGTAAAAAAGATTTCAATAGGATTGAGTACATTTTCCTTATTCGGTTTATTTTATTTTATTAAGAATAAAAATGCCTGCTTGCAATTATTGGATTTAGTTATAAAAAAAGTTCAAATACATTTTTATAATTTCATTTTTGCGGCAACGAATAACAATCCTGTAATTAATAAACTATTAATCATTTCATTAATAGCGATATTAGCAAGGAGTGTTTTTTATGCATTGGATTTCGATATACAATTTGATGAAGCTTGGAATTATAATTATTTTTTACACAACAATATTCTTTACTCAATTTTTGGATATAATAATTATCCGCTTCATAATATTGTCACTTGGATTTTTTTAAAAGTACTGCCAGATAATACTTTTGTTATTCGAATTCCTTCAATTTTAATAGGTATTTTAAGTTGCATGACTGTTTTTGTTGTCATAAAAAAAATAGTAAAAAATGAATGGATAGCATTTAGTTCAATGTTGGCATTTTCTAGCTTGCCCATTGTAATAGAGTACATGTTACGATCTAGGGGAGTAATTTTTGAAATCTTTTTTACCATCATTGTTTTTCATTTTTTAATTAGTTATTTGTCTGGAAAAATTACTTTAAATAAAGTTTTATTTCTATCATTTTTAAATGCACTCGGAACTTTTAGCATGCTTTCCCATGCCTATTTTATATTCTTTTCTTCATTCAGTTTTTTACTAGTACTTCTTGTACAAAAAAGAAAAAAAGAACTAAAATTTGTATTCATTTATGGCTTTTTTTCCATTGTATTTAGTTTGATATTATTACTACCAATGATATTAGGAACTGGTGTTTTATTAGGAATAAATGCAGGAATAAGCCATTCTAATTTTTTAGCCTTGCATTATTTAAATGCATTTGAATGTTATTCTACATTTCTATTTGGTTATAAGTATTTAATTGTTGTTTACATTTTAATTGGATCATTTTTATTTTTTAATAAAAATCCACAATTAAAAGTTATAGCAATATTTAATTTATGTTTTGTAGCGGCGGTATTTTTAATCCCACTGTTTACTAAAACAACCCCACCTGAGCGAACGATGGGAATGTTAGTCGTTTTGCCTATTACTTTAATACCTTGTTGTATTACTATTTTAAAACAAAATTGGATATTACTGTTATCGCTTTTATACTGTTTGTTTTTAAACTATTTTATTTTTTCTATCAGCGAGTTTGTATGGAGTAAAAAACTAGACAATTATGTGCTGGCAGTTAGTAAAAAATTAATTGCCAATCGCATACATAAAATAACAAATAAAACCGAGTTTTTTAATTACTTCATACCAGGTGTTACATATAATTATTTACTACAAAATCAAAAAATAGAAATAACTTCAAATAATATCCATAGTACAAGATATCAACCAGAAGTATCAAGTTTTGAATGTTTGGTTACGAATATAAATGATACTACGAAGTATGGCGATTTAATTTATGAAGGCTATGAAATAAAAATTTATAAAAATACTAATGATTAAATTCTTGTATTTCAATTTTGTAGTTTTTACCAATAGGAACTTCAATGTGATTTACCATAATGCTGTAAGTAGAAATATGATTCACATGGTTTTTATTAATGATAAACGAGCGATGTACTCGAATAAATTCTTTCGGCAAAATTGCTAATATACCTTTGGTAGTTATCTTACTCAATAAATGTTTGCCGTCCACAAAATATATTTTTACATAATCATCTTTACTTTCAATAAACACAATTTTACTCGCTTTTAAATTATAAATTTTAGAATCTGATTTAATTGAAATAAATTGTTCATGAATTTTATTTTTTAAATGATGCACTTCAGTTGCCTTATTACAACTTGCTAAAAATCGATTGAAATCAAAAGGTTTAACCAAGTAATCAACTGCATTTACATTAAATCCTTCATAGGCATATTCAGAAAATGCGGTTGTAAATACAACAAGTTTATCTTGTCCAAATTGCTTGTAAAAATCGATGCCATTCATGTCTGGCATTTGTATATCTAAAAATAATAAATCCACTTCATTGTTTAGAATATACTCTTTTGCTTTATCTACATTCGTAAATTTTCCTACTAAATCTATATTTGAAATTTTTTTACAATAGCCAGCCAATAAATCCAATCCTAAAGGCTCATCATCAATTGCCAAACACTTCATCATATTAATTCAAGTTTAAGTTCCACAATGTATTTATTGTCTGTAATATTTTTTGTGTATGTAAATTTTTCAAAATAATCATGTTCTAAACGCTTTATTACATTTAGAATTCCTATGCCAGAAACGACTTCTTTAGTATTTGATGTAGATATAATTTCATTTTCTGTTTTTAAAATCAGTTTATTGTTTTCTATTTCAATTGAAATGGTAATAGCACAATCATGAATTGTGCTTATTCCATGTTTGAAGCAATTTTCAATAAATGGGATCAATATCATGGGTGAAATGAGATTTTTCTTAGCGTCACCTAATTCGGTATAGCTTAATTTTATTTTCTCATTTAATCGCACACGCTGTAATGATAAATAGTGATGAATATATTCAAGCTCCTTACTTAGTAATGATTTATCTTTCACCGTTTCATCTAACACATATCTCATAATATAGGAAAGACTATGAACCGCTTTGGGCGTTTCTTTACTTTCTTGCAAGCTTAATGAATAAATACTGTTTAATGAATTAAATAAAAAATGATGATTGATTTGGCTTTTTAAAAATGACAATTCAATTTCTGTTTTTTCTTTTTCCGATGAAATCCAACTTTTATAAATATGTAGTAAAAAAGGCAAAATCAAAATGATAATACTCATGAAAAAATGCATCCCCATATCCATCATGGGCATTCTGCCACGATGACCATGATGTCCTTCATGTTCATATTGCTGATGCTGGTTATGAAGAGTATTGATTTCTAAATGGTGATGATTAGTTTCAATATGTAAAAAATATTTAGAAATAAAAGGTATTGAAACAACTACTAAAAATAAAATAGTTAAGTATAAGATATACTGGGTGTATTTTTTATTAGCAAAAAAACGAGGAATGAGAATAAGTGCATGAACATAAAAAAGAATAATAAACTTTATATTTTTAATGAAAAATAAAAAAATAAAATTATACGACGAATGGAAAAAAGGGTGCCCTTCTCCGTGCGAAGGCTTTTTCAAAAAGAAAATGGGTAGAGCACAAAATATAACCCAAGCAATCACTTCTAAGAAACGAAATAGAATATTGAGTTGTTTAGATTTCATTCTTACAAATGTATTTAGAATGTTTCGTTCGTGCATGATAGAAGTAGGCAAAATCAACTATTTTAAAGGTAAATATTGCTGTTTTTATTACATCTATTTAAGATTATATTTATAATTTGATTTTTTGTTACTAAGGTACTATGCATTTAATAATTTTCTTCAATTGATTTCAACTACTAAATTTAATTTCACTCGAATGGATAATTACAATTGTGATCACTTAATTTTGCTTTTATAATTTCGAATATATATGAACCCAAGTGCCGATATAAAAAAAATAGAGAGACAGTTTATTCCAAATAATTTCATAGTTACCAACTGGGAAGCCCTACAACCTTTTTTTGATGAATTGGTTGTAAGAGAAATTGCATCACTACAGGCATTAGAAAAATGGTTGCAGGATGTAAGCGAAATTCAAGCTGTTATTAGTGAAGATGCTTGTTGGAGACAAATAAAAATGACCTGCGATACTGAAAATAAAGCACTGGAAGATGATTTCACTTTTTTCTGTATGGAAATTGAGCCCAAAATAAAACCTTTTGCTGATGCATTGAATAAAAAATTAATAGCCAGTCCATTTATCAATGAGCTTGATCAAAATTTATATTTTAACTATTTACGAACCGTAGAAAAAGATATCAAACTATTTAATGAAAAAAATATAGGCCTCAGTGCCGATATAAATGTGTTGGCTCAACAATATGGAGCTATCACAGGTAAAATGAGTATCACCATTGAGGAGAAAGAATATACCTTGCAACAAGCTGCAAAATTCTTAATGTCATCAGATAGAAGCAAAAGAGAACAAGTTTATCATCAAGTAAATAAACGCAGACAAATAGATGAAGTAGCATTAAACAGTATGTTTGATGAATTGCTTGCTAAGCGTCACCAAATAGCAATTAATGCTGGGTTTGAAAATTATCGGGATTACAAATTTGAAGAACTTGGTCGATTTGATTATACTGTGCATGATTGTGAAAACTTTCATGCTTCAATAAAAAAATACATCACACCCATAGTAGAAGAATTGTATGGACACAAACGCAAACAACTAGGATTGGATGAATTGAAACCATATGATATAGATGCGGAACCAGCAGGTCAAAAACCACTGGAGCCATTTCAAAATGGTGAAGAATTGTTAGCTAAATCGATTGAAGTGTTTACTAATCTCCGTCCTTATTTTGGAGATTGTTTGCGCAAAATGAAATCGCTCAATCAGTTTGATTTAGATAGTCGAAAAGGCAAGGCCCCTGGAGGATATAATTGCCCTTTGGCAGAAACGGGCGCTCCTTTTATTTTTATGAATGCTGCAGGAACAGCCGACGATGTTGTAACGATGATGCATGAAGGAGGCCATGCGCTTCATTCTTTCTTAAGTCATGATTTATCATTGAGTGCATTTAAAGAATATCCAATGGAGATGGCAGAATTAGCCAGTATGAGTATGGAGCTTTTTAGTATGGATGAGTGGCACTTGTTTTATGCCAATGAAAGTGAACTTAAGCGAGCTAAAGCAGAAGAGTTGGAAAGAGCTTTATCTATCTTCCCTTGGATAGCAACAATTGATAAATTTCAACATTGGATATATACAAATCCTACCCATTCGAGTGAGGAACGAACTGCTGCTTGGTTACAAATTCATGAAGAATTTGCCCCTAAAAATATTTCGTGGACAGGTCTTGAAAAATACCGCTCAATTTTGTGGCAAAAGCAATTGCATTTATTTGAAGTTCCTTTTTATTATATCGAATATGGTATTGCTCAATTGGGCGCTCTTGCCATGTGGAAGCAATATAAAAATGACAAAGAAAAAACGTTAGACAATTACATGTTGGCATTGAGTAAAGGATATACACAAACATTGAAAGAGTTATATCAAACAGCAGGAATTAGTTTTGATTTTTCCGCAAATAATGTAAATGCATTAAGCGTATTTGTACAAAATCAAATGAAGGAAATCTATGGTTAGTAGATAATCTCTAGCAATTAAAGATTATTTTAATTTAAATACAATGGCAAGCTAAAATTAGACGTACCTTAAATATGATCTATTAATAATCATATTTAACCATACAGTTCGTAATGAATTTGAGACTTATTAAAACCCATTTCTGCTAAATTATGACGGGTTTCATCAATCATATTTTTCCAGCCACATAATAAAAAATGAGCCTCTCTTTTTTTATCTATGAGTAGTTGTTTGTATACATCATGAACGTAGCCTGTTTGCCCTTCCCAATTTTCTCTTGACAGAATAGGGTGGTAAAAAAAATTTGGCATTATTTTATCAAGCTCTGACATTTCTTTATAGTACAATAAATCTTGTTTTGTTCTTGTACCATAAATTAAGTGAATATGTTTGGAAGGTATTTGTTGCTGATAAATGTGTTGTAGCATACTTCTGAATGGAGCAATACCTGTGCCTGTACAAATCATATAATAATCATTTTCTAGATTTCTAGGGAGTGTAAAAACTCCTGCAGGTCCCCTGAATGTAAGTTCGTCACCCAGATTAATATTATTAAATAAATAATTGGTACCAGCACCCTCTTCTACCAAAACAATCACTAATTCAAAAATATTCGATTCGTTTGGAGGAGAAGCAATAGAATAGCTGCGTAAACGTTTACTTTTCTTTTCATGAATTGGCAAATCGAGCGTAACAAATTGACCTGGCAAAAAAATGAAATTTTCTTTAGATGGCGTTTCAATAAAAAATCGTCGAGTGTTGGGAGTTTCGTCAATAATTTCGATAACTTTCCCCGTTTGCCATTCTAACATAATAATGATATTTATTTGGTAGAATAAAGGTAACTAAAAATCACTAAGCTATTGATAATATTTTACAATCATTAAATAAACGACAACGCCAGTTATGGCAACATATAACCAAATAGGAAAAGTGTATCTTACCAACTTTTTATGTTTATCAAATTCAGATGTCAAGGCACGATAAGCACTAAATAACACAAAAGGCATAACTAAACCAGCTAGGGTTACATGTGTACTAATAATAAAATAATAAATATATCGAGATATACCTGCAAGTGACTTTTCTTCATCAGATAAAATGTGATTGTGGTCTAAATCGCCATAATTAGTTTCTCCAGTAAATAAATGATGTGCAATATAAAATACTAAAAACAACACTGATAATACCATCGTAAACAACATAATTGTTTTGTGTTTCTTATACTCTTTTTGTTTGATTGTAATTAAGCCCCATATTAAAAGAATGGCAACTAATGAGTTTACTAATGCACTAAGCATAGCAAAAATGTGTGGATCAAAACCCAAGTTCACTTTCAATTCAATTTTATCGAGGATGGTTACTGCTGCAAATACAATTGCAGAAAAAATCCAGATTAACCAATTTGCTTTTTTATCGTTTTTTTGTATAGTTTGTTCTAACATTTTTTAGTTTATTTTTAAATTTTTTACAGAAAAAACTATCTTCTTCTGTTTTTTTCGTGGTATAAATTTTTCTCAACCATCAAATAAGAAATATCCTCTGCACACAATCGAACATTATTTGAATCTAGCCCATTATAATAGCCTCTAATATTTCGATATTTATCAATTAATACAATTTTAGAGTAATCATTTTTTTGCAATTCTAATTCATTTTGAAGGTAGTTTTGAATGCTACTGTCACTACCATTGCAAAAAAGCCATTTGTCGTGATTCGCTTTTTGGTTGTCAGCATATGAACGAAGTGCCAAAATAGTATCATTTTTAGAATCAATAGAAATAGAAACAAAACGCATGGTAGAATCATTTTTAAGAAAAGCTTTGTTTAATAATCTTACACAATTTGTTATTACTTTACTTTGCTCATCATTTGCTGTTTTAAAAAAGTTCATCACCAAAATTTTCCCTTTAAGTGTTTCGTTGAGGGAAATAGAATCTCCTAATTGATTGACCAACTTTAAATCCTTAACCAAACGATACACCGTGTCTGGTTTTATTTTTCCATCAACCAGCGGACTGTCTATTTTTTCGATACCATAAAATTTGGGCAAAGGCATTCTGCCATCATGACCACTGAATTTTAAAAATAAATAGGCGCCCAATGGCACTAAAAAACTGAATAAAAGACCGAAAAATAAACTTTTCAGTTTGTTCCTTTTCTGCATGCTGCAAAAGTAATTATATTATTGCTATTCCTATTTGAAAATTTAAAAATGATTTTTCTATATGATATATTCAAATAACTAATTATGTTACCTTTGCCATTCAAATGAAAATTTTACTCCACTATTTATCTCGATATAAAGGATTTGTCTTTCTTTCTTTCTTTTTAGCAACATTAAATACCAGCTTCTCGTTATTAGACCCCGTTTTTTTTGGAAAACTATTTGATTACATAAAAGAACATTACCAAACGGTTCCATTAAATGAGTATGTTTTAAATGCTTTAAAATTTATTGGCTTCATGATTGGCGTTGCCATGATTTCAAGAACTGCAAAGGCTTTTCAAGATTATACAGTAAACACCGTGATTCAACGATTTGGCGCAGATGTGTATACCGATGGATTGAAACGTGCACTGCAGCTTCCATACCAACGTTTTGAAGATCAACGAAGTGGTGAAACCTTGGCTGTTTTAGAAAAAGTAAGGATAGACAGTGAAAAATTCATGTCGCTCT
>CANGUS010000011.1 GCA_947457085.1 Bacteroidota bacterium | reverse complement strand
GATGCTAACCGATGCGGATGGGATTCATCAAGATGTGACCTACAAAATAAAAGCCGACAATAAAGGCAAACAAGTATTGCGTTGGCAATCTTTCGTACCTGCGCAACAAAATATGATTCGTCCATCTAATTGTACAGTTTATCGATTTGGAAATCCTAATCAAGTAATTTTTGGGCCAGGCATGGTAGAAACACAAACTACTACTGTGGTTACTGAACGCAATCGTGGCAATGTTGGCGGCGGATTAAACATGAATGTTGGTGGCGCTGGAGTTGGATTAAATATGAATATTGGTGATGGAGGTGTAGGTGTAAATATGAATGTTGGTGGAAGTGGTGTTGGATTAAATGTTCAATTTGATGATCCTCAAACAAACATGCAACAAACTACAACAACGACAAGAACCACTACAACAACGACGACTCGACCAAATCAACAAGTATATTACGATGAACCAGCACAAGTTGTACAAGGTTGTGCGAATACATTTGCAATGAATGCACGTGATTTTGAATCGGCGAAACAAACGATAAAAAATGAAAACTTCGATGAAACTCGTTTAGACCTAGCGAAACAAATTGCTAGCTCAAATTGTTTAAATACGAATCAAATCATTGACATTTGCCGTTTGATCACTTTTGAAGCTTCAAAATTAGAGTTTGCTAAATTTGGGTATGAGCATTGTGTGGATCCACGAAATTATTTTAAAGTAGCCAATTCGTTTACTTTTAGCAGTTCAAAGCAAGAACTAAATAGCTACATACAAGGTAGATAATTTTTATCAATTAATTTTAATTAATTCAAATCCCACAGTTTATATGCTGTGGGATTTTTAATTTGTGGAATGATATCGTAATGCTGGATAGTTTTCTAAAAAAAGCATTATCCTTTCACAGCCCATCTCAACTTAGCAGACTTGGCTCTTGGATTGGTGAAACACTCTTCAGCAGAAGCTTTAGAAAACTCATGAGAAATGTCGCTATAGACACCATCTCTGAAAAAGTTTTGAAATGATTTTTTTACCCGTCTATCTTCTCCAGAATGAAAAGAAAGAATCGCTACTTTTCCTCCTGGCGCTAAAGCTTGAGGCAATCGTTCTAAAAATTTATCCAACACCCCAAACTCATCATTCACTTCAATGCGTAATGCTTGAAAACTTCGTTGACAAGATTTTTTTATTTCTTCTTTTGCGTTTACGGAACGAATCAATTGCAAGGCTTCTTGAATAATATTTTGAAGTTGGGAGGTACTAACAATTTCTTTTCCTGCGGCAATATGTGCAGTAATTGCTTGTGCTATTTGTTCGGCATAAGGTTCGTCTGCATTTACTTTTAAAATATCAATTAACTTTTCTGTAGAAATTTTTTTCAATACATCGGCAGCTGATTTGCCCGAGTTAGGATTTAATCGTAAATCCAAAGGGCCATTTATTTTAAACGAAAAACCCCTATCTGGATTGTCTATTTGCATAGATGAAATCCCTAAATCGGCCAATATAAAATTGAGTGGACCTGCTTCTGCTACAATTTGTAAGATATTCGAAAAGTTCATTTTACGAATGGCAATTTTATCTTCACCATATCCTAAGTTTGCTAATCGTTCTTTTGTTTTTGGCAATTCAATGGGATCTACATCGGTAGCGTATAATAGTCCATTGGGTTGCAAACATTTCAGTATTTCCAAACTATGACCTCCATATCCTAAGGTGGCATCTAAGCCAATTTGTCCGGGTTGAATTTGTAAAATATCTAAAATTTCATTGACGCAAATAGAACGATGCATACCAGCCGGTGTTCTGCCTTGCTTCATCACTTTTTCAACATCTTCAGCATATTTTTCAGGCTTTAACTCTTTGTATTTTTCTTTAAATGCTTTTGGATGAGTGCCTGCATAACGTATGCGTCGTTGGGGTTTGGGTTCCTGATTCTCCATGTTCGTAAAACTAGTTATTAGATTTTCATTTACCAAAGTTTTTATTGTTTTTGCCACTAAGACGCAAAGGCGTAAAATTCAACAAAGAAATAACGATTAGATTTTTTGCCACGAAGACGCAAAGGCGCAAAATTCAACAAAGAAATAACGATTAGATTTTTGCCTCTAAGACGCAAAGGGCAAAATTCAACAAAGAAATAACGAATAGATTTTTTGCCACTAAGACGCAAAGGGCAAAATTCAACAAAGAAATAACGAATAGATTTTTTGCCACTAAGACGCAAAGGCGCAAAGAAGCATAAAGAGAAGTTGAACAAAGTTGAATCGTTGAACTGTGCCATAGCCATTGTCGATGCGCAAAGAAAAAGGCCTTGACACCCAAAAATTACCTCGGTTTATAACCACTTTCTCTTAAGAAAGATTGGCTATCGGTATTGCTGGTTAAGATATCGGCTAATTTTTCTTCTGGATGATTTTCAATGTATTTTCGAACAATTTGCCATCCAATAAAGGTTCCAATATTTCCTGGCGACTCAGCTGGCATACCCGTTGAGGTGGGTCCATCCGTTACATAACGCATCATTTCTTGCCATTGAGTTGAGTATAATAATTTCTTTTCAGCAAAGTAATTCCACACCATGGCTTCATTGTCTTGAACCCATTTTAATTGTGCCGATTGATAGCCAATTAAAATTTCATCCTTAATACTTGGGTTGGTGTATTCTGCAAATACTTGTTGCTTACCTTTTGAAATCATGAGGTCTAATAAAGTTTTGCCGCTGGCATCAAATGGGACTATGTTTTCATAAATAGCCTTGCTCACATTCACAGGAATATATTCTTTTTCACATCGCTCAATTTGATAAGCAGGCAATTGCACCGAATTGTAAAATGGATAATTAGCACCTAAAAACATATCTAAACCAACACCTACTAAAGTATCTATGGTAACAGCACTCCAAGAATTTAAACCCGAAAGAAAATAATAAACGGTACCATACTTTTCTTTAGGAAAATAATACTGTATGTGTTTAAAAACTTCTTCTAGTTGTTTGTCTATATCTTTTGTATCTGGAAAGTGTTTTTGCACTGTATCATTTAATCCTTTATAATCTTTATAGGTTAAAAAATGACGAACAGATTGATTAAATAGAGTTGTATCATTTCCTTTTGAAAATCCTGTCATTTCATTAAAATATACGGAGGCAAAATCGGGATGCAGATTGCCTAACTGATTTACACTCTCAGCAATGTCATTGGTGTCGCATGCAAACAACAAACGATCGAAACGAATGGCCTGATAGTTAATTTTTATATTAGAGGCATCAATATTTTTTTTAGCGTTGGGATGATTGCATGAGATGTTTACAGAAATCAAATAACAAACGATTAAGACCTGAAGAATATTTAGAGAGTACTTTTGAAGAATCATTTAGCTATATTTTATGCAAAAATGATACATAATAACCTAATTAAAAATTTAATCATGAAAAAAACCTTGACTATTTTAATCATAGCATTTACCTATGCTAGCTCGCTCTTTGCACAGAAAACTAAATCCGATGAGATTTTTGATACATATCGATTTAGCCTATATGCAGGACCCAGCTTTAATTCAATGAGACCTACAGCTTCTGTTGCAGAAAATTACGAAGTGAAAAAAAATGGCGGACAAATTGGATTTAGTTTTGGCATTAATGCTGACTACCATTTAACGGAGCGATACACTTTGTATACAGGGCTTGGAATGGATTGGAGAGGAGGAAAAATAAATTCGAATTTACCAACAGGTGCAACCATTCCTTCTAAATATGTGAAAGGAGCTAACGTAAAATACAACACACAATATTTAACTATTCCGATTGGTTTGAAAATGACTGCAACTACATTTGATAAAATTAAAATCCAAGTTTTAACAGGATTTGATTTAGGTATTTTACTTGCACAAAAAGGAGATGCAACTCTTTACACAAAAAATACCATTACAGGGAATGACACGATACTGAATTTTGAAAAACAAAAATTAGGTGGCTTGGCAACGGTAGTTCCTATTACATTAGGTTGGAGTTTGGGTATTGGAGGTGAATATGACTTAAATGGAAAAAATGCAATAATGGCTCAATTAATATACAGAAATGGGTTTGTAGACATTACCAATCCTAAAACAAATGAGGAAGGAAAACGATTTAGTGATGGAAATATTCGGAGCAATACGTTGGCCATCAGAATTGGTTACGCTTTCTAAAATAATATGATTAAACATAAAAAACCGTTCTTTTAGGACGGTTTTTTTATGCTATCCTTTGCTTAAAACTTCTTTTCTTTGCATTTGAAACGACATGCAATAATCTTTGATTCTTTACGTAAAATTTAAAACTCTTTGCGTTTAAATAATAAATAATAATGAAAATAATATTAGCTCAACAAAATTATCATATTGGAAATTTTGAACTCAATACTCAAAAAATAATTGATGCAATTGAAGAAGCAAAAAAGCTACATGCCGATTTAATTGTATTTTCTGAATTGAGTATTTGTGGCTATCCACCACGTGATTTTTTAGAGTTTAGTGATTTTATTGACAAATGTTTAAACGCGGTTGAAACGATTAAACAACATGCTGACAATATTGGTGTTTTAGTAGGTGCCCCTTCTCGAAATAGTGTTGCTGAAGGAAAAGATTTATTTAACAGCGCTTACTTTTTATTTGAAAAAGAAATTAAACAAATCGTTCATAAAACATTATTGCCAACCTACGATGTGTTTGATGAATATCGATATTTTGAACCAGCAGATTCATGGAATTGCATTGAATTCAAAGGACAAAAAATTGCAGTCACAGTTTGTGAAGACATTTGGAATTTAGGGGACAATCCATTGTATAGAATTTGTCCGATGGATGAATTGATAAAACAACAGCCCGACTTGATGATTAACTTAAGTGCTTCTCCTTTTGATTATACCCATGCTGAAGATCGAAAGGAAATGATAAAAGCCAATGTAGCAAAATACAAGATCCCGATGTTGTATTGTAATGGGGTTGGCTCTCAAACCGAAATAATTTTTGATGGGGGCTCATTGGTATTTGATATGCATGGAAACTTAGTGAAAGAAGGGAAATATTTTGAAGAGGATTTTTTAATTGTTGACAGATATCAGATGTCGGATGTCAGCATAAGCCAAAATGAAAAAACCAATAATCTAATTCCTGACATCAGACATCAGACATCAGGCATCTATGACAGCCAACTCAATATCGACAGAATTCATGGTGCACTTTTGATGGGCATTCGAGATTATTTCAAAAAAATGGGATTCACAAAAGCTATATTGGGTTCTAGTGGAGGCATTGACAGCGCAGTGGTTTTAGCCTTGGCATGTGAGGCATTGGGTGCAGAAAATGTGCGAGCTGTTTTAATGCCATCACAATATTCTACAGAACACAGTGTTAGTGATGCAGTACAACTCTCAAAGAATTTAAACAATCCATATGATATAGTTCCTATCAAACCGATTTTTGATTCATTTATGCAGGAGTTAAAACCTATTTATCAGGATTTACCATTTAATGTGGCAGAAGAAAATATTCAGGCTCGAACAAGAGGGAATTTATTGATGGCTATTGCGAATAAATTTGGTTTAATCTTATTGAATACAACCAATAAAAGTGAATGTGCAACTGGCTATGGAACACTTTATGGCGACATGGCTGGTGGCATAGCCGTGTTGGGCGATGTATATAAAATGCAAGTGTATGCTTTGGCAAATTACATTAATCGAAATGGAGAAATCATTCCTCAAAACATCATAGATAAGGCCCCTTCAGCAGAGCTTAGACCCAATCAAAAAGACAGCGATTCATTGCCAGATTACAGAATTTTAGATGCTGTTCTTTTTCAGTATATTGAAAAGCGACAAGGACCAAAAGAAATTATAGCACAGGGTTTTGACAAAGAAATTGTAGACCGAGCGTTGAAATTAGTGAATGTAAATGAATACAAACGGAATCAATTTTGCCCAATTATCAGAGTATCAAACAAGGCATTTGGCGTGGGCAGAAGAGTCCCTATTGTTGCAAAATACCTTTCTTAAAAATAATATTTCTATTTTACATCGTAATTCAAAACTAGTAATTCATAATTTAAATATGATAGATACACATACGCATCTTTATGATGAGCAATTTAAAGAAGATCGAAGTGAAACCATACTTCGAGCAATCAATTCGGGTATTACAAAAATGTATTTGCCCAATTGCGATTCGGAGACGATTGAAGGCATGATACAATTAGAAGAAGAATTTCCAAATCATTGTTTTGCCATGATGGGTGTGCATCCTTGTTATGTGAAAGAAAATTATGAAGAAGAATTACGCGTGGTTAGAACATGGCTAGAGAAAAGGAATTTTGCTGCTATTGGCGAAATTGGTTTAGATTATTTTTGGGACAAAACATTTATTGAACAACAAAAAAAAGCATTTCGTACTCAAATAGAATGGGCCTTGGAATTTAACAGACCGATTGTCATTCATTCACGAGATAGCATACAAGACTCTATTGATATTGTGAAAGAATATGTCCCTAAAGGATTGCGGGGCGTTTTTCATTGTTATACTGGGAGCTATGAAATGGCAAAACAAATAATTGATTTTGGTTTTTATTTAGGGATTGGAGGTGTTTTAACTTATAAAAATGCGGGTATTCAGGAAGTTGTACAACGTTTACACATCAACCATTTAGTACTAGAAACGGACGCACCCTATTTAACGCCTGTTCCTTTCAGAGGCAAACGCAATGAAAGTAGCTACATTAAAATTATTGCTGAAAAAATGGCTGAACTCAAAGGAATTTCTTTAGATGAAGTGGAAAAAATCACTAATGAAAATGCTGAAAGTTTATTTAGATAAATTCTAAAAAACAAATTACTTTCGCAATCCAACAAATAGAGAGGTGTCCGAGTGGTTGAAGGAGCACGCCTGGAAAGTGTGTATATGAGCAATCGTATCGAGGGTTCGAATCCCTTCCTCTCTGCTAAAGAAATAAATAAAGGCGAGTGTTATACTACATTTTTTAATTCAATATAAAAAAATATAGAAACTTCTTTGCTTAATTTATTATATATACAATTAAATTAAAAGCTCCCTTTAGTCAAGGGAGCTTTTAATTTTAAAATAATATTTTAGTTAATCCAATAATTATTCTTTTATCAATTTAAATGTTTCGATTTTTTCTGAACTACCAACTAATAGTTGATATAAGCCTTTAGATATATGTGTTAAGGGTAAAGTAACCTTTTCAAATTTATTAGAAACCGTTTTGGTAGTTTCTAATATCACTCTTCCAGACATATCAATTAGTTTTATTGTATAATCAGTAACATCTTCATTATAAAAATCAATATGTATATTGTCTACAACAATATTTGGATACACTAAAATTTCATTTTTGGCACCACAATTTAGTAGAATCGAATTTATTTTACTTAGAGAGTTTTTACTATCAATATCTACTGATTTCAACTGATAATAATAAGTATTGTTATTGATCACATTGACATCTTTATAAAAGTATTTATTGATAGATGCAGTATTTCCAGCAGTAGCTACTTCTCCAATTTTTGAAAAAATTGCATCCCCTTTCTTTTGTCTCATGATATCAAAATGACTCACATTTTCTTCATCATGGGTTTCCCAATTTAAATTTACTGCACAATTAGATTCAAATACAGTGAAGGACAACCATGTTAAAGGAAGAGGTGTTACCATAGGCGAAACTGTAATATGTAAAGTAGCACTAGCACAAGCGATTATTGGCAAGGCATCATCACATGCTTGATATACAAATTCAACATTACCTACAAAACTAGCATTGGGTGTAAACGTATACGTTCCATTGCTGTTTAATACCAATGTTCCTTTTCCAGTAATGTTTGCTGTTTGTGGCGTAACAGATAATTCATCTCCTTCAGGATCTCCATCATTATCTAGTACACTTCCACTTACTGGTGTAGCTTTAAGAGTAACTTTATAATCATCTGATAAATATATTCCGTTTCTAGCACCGACTGCATTCACCCTAATTATTTGATAGGCCGAAGCACATTTAGCTGGTGTTACAAATACATCACACACATTGTAAATCAACGTATCTAATCCAATAAATCCTGCATTTGCTGTATATGTTATATCACCAGTCAATGGATTTACAGTTGCAATTCCATTATTGGGTTGGTCAATTATGGTTACTGAAGATGGATCCAACGAACAACCTGGTCCATTGTTACATGCATCATTTGATAATGTACTCAAGGTTACTGCTGCTTGAGCTATTGTAGTTGCTATATCAACATTTACAGTTGGGGCATTCGGATTGCTTGGTGTAGGATTGGCTATAACTGTTATTGTTAATTCTTCTATTGGGCAATTAGATACTACACCTGTTGGACATACAGGAACCAAATATTTATAAACTCCAGGATTGGGTGATTTAAATGTGTAATTTCCGGAAGGTTGCATTATTAAAATACCACCAGATGGATTTAAAACATAGCCAATTGGATTGCCATAAGTTGCACCTGATGGTGAATTATCATTTGTTGCAACTGATCCAGTAACTAAACTATCAGTAAATGTTACATTCATATCAGGATTTGTTGAGAACTCAAGGACTGTCCATGTATAAGCATTCACCTGATCATCACTCAAAGTATTAATTCCATTTGAATAAGCCGGTGGAGTTAGGTTTACATTAAAACCATTTTGAGGATTTGTTGCTATTGAATTACTAGTAACTTTATAAGCAATTGTAATTTGTCCTGCTCCTCCATTTAATGCACCTGGTATTGTAGCATTTTGCGTACCTAAATAGGTTTTAGTAGTCGCATCATATTGCCAAGTAAAATAATTAGCAAAAGTACCACCAATAGCCAACAATGGGTTTGCATTGTTAGGTACTCCTCTTGATAAAGATACCACAAGTAACAACTCTTGTCCTGTTACTTTGGGTAATGCATCATCTCCTGAATTTCCTACTAAAAATGAAATCTGTCCTGTTCCATTTGAAATTACATTACTCAAAGGGGAAGGAGAAACCACTCCTTGTGCCACAAATGGATTGTAATTTTGTGCTTGTATTAGCAAGCTCATAAAAGCAGCTATTAGCGTTATTATTATACTTTTCATATCTTATTTTATTTAATCCCTACAAAAGATATTTGTCTTATATCAGTATAGGTTATTGATTGATATTAATTAAAGAAATAATCTACCGATTCTGAATCATTGTTATTTGTTGTTTTTCTTTCTGATCCACTGCCTGATGAAATGGTACTTGTCATAGTGTACTTACCATTTGTATTCAATGGATTAAAGCTTCCTACAAATCCAAATGTTGAAGAGCCTCCTGCTGTAATAACACTCGTTGTTGTAAAAACATGGAAGAATGGATTCGTTCCATTGTATGTCCATGCGCTGTTATTTACAGCTACGAAACCTACTGTTGTTAATGCAGAATTGTATGTAAATGTGACTCTGCTATCCTTCGGTATTCTTACTGTTATTGTTCCATTGGTATTAACTGAGTTCAATTCGGTCACTTTTACTGTAGCATTGAATGTGCTTATCCCATGCATAACATTAGGTGTCATTGTTAAATTTATTGTCACATCTGGTGGTAATACTAAAATATGTAAGGTTGCTGTATCACATGCACTCGGAGTGCCATTGTCACATACTGTATAAGTATACTCTACAGAACCACTGTAACCAGCTGCTGCAGTAAATGTATAGGTTCCATTCGAATTCAATACAAATGTTCCTTGCGAATTTGTGATATTTTGTGTTGCTACTGTTTGTGTATTCCCTTCTGGATCCGTATCATTTGTCAACACATTTCCACTTACTGGAGCATTCCCTTTTGCATTTACATAATCTTCATTGGCTGAAGTAGTATTGGCTGCTCCTGTTGGATTTACTGTTACAAAAATAAATGTTGTATCACATTTGCTTGGACTTTGATTATCACATGTAGCATACATAATGGTATCCGTTCCTACAAAAGATGAATTGGGTGTATACGTCAATGTTCCATTTGCATTCACAGTAACCGTTCCATTATTTGGCTGATCAGTAATGGTGGGATTACTTAACGTACAACTAGAGCCATTATTACAAGCATCATTGCTCAATACATTCAATGTGGTTGGTGCATTTTGCAAAGTTTTCATCACATCGGGGTTCACTGAAGGACCGGCCGTAAACATTCCTGGATCAGTGATTGTTATTTTCAACAACTCAGTTGGACAATTACTAGTTTGCCCTGGTGCACACACAGGTACTTGATATTCATATTCACCTGGGATACTGCATATAAATGTATAACTTCCTGTTGAACTCATGATAGGTGCACAAGCACTTGGATTGCTTGGATTTGCTATTGGATTACCATATGTTGTACCTACTGGCACATCGTCATTCGTACTTACATTTCCAGTCACCGATACATTAATCAATGCAGCAGTTATATCAGGATCCGTGTTGAAAAGTTTTCCCAATGTATATACTTCATAAGTATTTGGTACGATAGCTGCATTGGTGGTAATCGAGCCTGAAGTTAAAGTACTAGAACCACCTAATATTGAGGTAAGATCTACTGTGGAACCAATAGCTACCCATTGTGTACCATTCCATCCTAAAATAGATAGTGATGTTAGAGAAGTTATTGCACTGGCGGTATCCCACGTTAAAGTAATTTTAGCTGCAGTGGCACCATTTATATCCCAATATTCTACATCATCTACTGAACCAACCCCGGGGCCTAGAAGAGTGGTATTGAATGGTCCACTCAAAGGTAATACAGGTTCATTTCCTCCTCTAAGTTTAGAAGTAATTGCAGTTGTACCACCAACTCCAAAATAAGCCGCATCAGCTGGATTAGCCAATGTGGCTGTTGAAATGGCTGCTGGTCGATATTTGTTATTATCCCCAATAGGGAAAGTAAATGCCGATGTCATATAAGTTTTTACATAACCATCTACATATGCTGAATCAGTTGCCCCTGTCCAGCTAGCAGTACCTACAAAACTCAAAAAACCTTGGATAGCAGTTCTATCAGTACCTACTATACCCGGTTGAATTCCTGAGCCTCCTTTAAAAAAGTTATGCTGAATATCTACAACGCTCATTTCACCATTATTAAAAATATAGGTATTTCCGAAACTAGAGGATTGGCTGTAAATTGTATGATTAAAAGTCATTAATAGTAATATTAAAAACCCAATAATTTTTATGTGATATGTATATTTCATTTTTATATTTTATTGAATTAAGTCTAATTCTGAAAAAATCTACTTTAACTTGTTTAATCCTTTTATCAAGATCATTTCGTTTTAATTGCTTACAATACTGTTAAGTTTAGGGTACAATTTTGTCCAGCTATGCTTAAAGCGAAACTTGATGTCCCTGATGCTGTAGGAGTTCCTGAAATAATATATGTTACAGTACCTGTTCCATTCGCCAAATTTCCAGATAACAAAGTTGCTGTTAAACCGGTTACACCAGTTGATGTAACCACTTGACCAGCATAAGTGCCACCATTGCCTCCAGTATAAGAAAAATCAGCACTCACTGCAGTAGCTGCTATTGCATGCGTTAGCGTTCCTGTTTTTATTACGCCTAAACAATCAATAGTTGCTATTGTACCTGCTGTAGTATTTGGTGTAGCACAGCAATTCCAACAAGCAGTCCAAACTCCATTTTCACGACTGCGAAAGCAATTTAATGAGTTGTCATAAATTATCATACCATCCACAGGATTGGCGATAGCTGAAGTGCCAGCCACTCTAGTTAAAATCAGTGCTTTATTAGTTGCTTTTAATTCCAGTAAAGAACCTGCAACTGGCGCAATGGTTCCTATTCCGATTTGTGAATAAACGGTAGTATGTAAGACTAATAATATTACTATGGTTAATAATTTTTTCATTGTAAATTTCATTTTCATTAATCAATTCTTTTTTGTTTATCTTCAAATTGTAAGATTCAAGCAATCTGATTAAAATAGCGTTAAATTTAGTTTTGGCAATTGATTAATTTAAAAGGTCCAAAGGTTTTTAAGTTAGCCGCATTTGGATCAGCGTTCGTTGTTCCATTGATATCGAATCCGATGGCTTTAGAAACCCAAGAACTAGGGCTAAGTTGAAACAAATTATAAGCGTACAGATTACCTGTGTTGCCATCTTTTAATATTATATTTTCTTGATTATCGCTCCATAATTTAACAACATTAAATCGAGCTGTACCTACAATAGGTGTTACAGAAGGCCCTGTAAAACCAACACCGCCAGACCAGTTATAACTTAATTTTACTATATCACCGCCATTCATTGGTACCCCGTGTATTGCATATCCATCATAACCGATTATAAAATCTTTAAAAGTATATGAATTTGTATTGAGCGCTACTGCTGTTAAACCGGTTGCAGGAATATTTGACTCTCCATTTCCTACCCGATATATTAGGCCATTGCTACCTAAAATTAAAAAATTTGCCATTCTAAATGGTAGAATTTTTACAGGAGTTACTCCTGCTGGAAGAATTATTTGTTGTGGAGTAGTAATCAATGCGCCTCCTAAAGTACCTACATTTTCTCCATAGGTATATACTTTATTGTCAGTAGCTATATACACAAAACTTACAGCACTATTGCCTTGAAAAGCTACAAAAGTTTCCTCTACGTTAGGATTATATTTTGGAGCAGGAACCAATGCAGCACATGCTTTAGGTGCTAAATGATAAGATAATGTTGCTGTTGGTGAATGTGCAAAGCTGATAGGATTATATACTGCTGTGGTTCTTCCACCCCAAGACCACCATTTACCCGTATGGTCAACTGCATAAACATATTCGCTTGAACAATAAAATTCTTTCCACTGATTGCCATCAGCATTTACCAATTCTCTTGGTGTTTCAGCTTGTGTTCTGTTTGTAGACGTATTTATTGTCCCAGAAATAGGCCAATTGGCAGAGCCAATAGGAGCACCCCATGAATACATTTTACCATTTTCAGTAATGCCAAACATGATAGTTCCTGCAGTGCTAGTACCCATAATTCTTTTCCATTTTGCATTGGGAAGATGTTTTAAAATATTAGCAGCTGGATAAGCGGAATGCATATTATTTGATGAATAGCTATAGGTAGTTGACACATCTCCTGTGTAGGTATGCCCCAAACCTGTCATTCCATACAAATCTTGATTCCAGCCTCCAAAAATATAACCATCTTCAGATATAAACATCGGGTAACCATAGCCTCTGAAAACATTATTATTCAAACTAAGATCTCTTATGTTGACTAATCCACTACATGGAGTTCGTTCTGCTCCAAAAATAGGAGGGGTAACTGCAGAAGCGCAAGCACTTAAACAACCCGTCCAAGCACCATTTTGGTAACCCTTGATACAGTTAGAAGATATATCATACACCATCATCCCATTGACTGGGGTGCTTACAGCAGCCGTATTAGCAACCCGTGTTAATAACAAGGCTTTATCGGCTGCTTTCAATTCCAATAAAGATCCTGCTACTGGCGTGTTTGTACCAATACCCACTTGAGCAAATGACATTACACTTAGGCAAAGGGCTAGTAACGTAATACTTATTTTTTTCATTTTTTTATTCATAAGAATGGGTATATAATTCATGTTTTTATTTTGCATATAATAGTTTTTTTGATAATGATTTTTTCACATAAAATAATTAAAATTTTAGAAGATATAAAGCAATTAATTCGACCAATAGAACTTTGGTTGAATACAAAGACTCTGTAAATATGATTGACGCAAAACGAACGATTAACCCCATTGAATATCTCTAAGAAACAATGGTATTGTTATGTTGTTGATACTGTTCGTCCTGTACATATAAGACTACTGAATCAGTATTTAGAGAAGGAATTTCTCAGTTAGTGGTTACTTTATTCCTTTTTAAATTTGATTGTTATATGGTTAAGTATTTAAAACCGTTTTTCATAAATTTTAGTTTGAGTGATTTGTATATTATCAAAATGATTTGTCTCTCACAAAAGTAAATCTTACAGATTATGTTAACTACTTAAAGTATGTAAACAACAAAAAAAGGATGTTAACAACATCATGTAATACTCATTCAATATATAAACCAATTCATTATTCTTTTGTTTAACAGTTTATTTTACAAAATATAATATCAGATATAAAAAATGCTAAAAAGTCATAATCATTAGTTCACATAGTTTTTTTGTCAATTACAACTTATTCTTCTACTTTTACAGTCAACCAATAGCAAATACCTAATGAAAAGCATTCTTATAATAGAGGATGATCCTAAATGGAAATGTAAATTAGATGAAATATTATTTCAATTCAATTACAGCAATTTACATTTTTGCAGTGCACTTGAAGTCGAATTATTTTTAAAGAAAGAGATTCCTGAGTTAATTATTGTAGATTTAAAAATGGGTGAAAATCATATTTTTGAGATATTAAATAAAGATAATTATAATAAAATACCAATTCTATTCGTCACTGCCTCAACTAATATTGAACTATACAATCATACAAAATTATTTTCAAATACTTCATACCTGGTGAAACCTTTTCATCCTATTAGTATGAAAGCAGCGATGGATAGATTAATTGGTAATGAGCTAATACCTATCGAAAATAAACAATATGGGATCACAGTAAGAGGTATTTACAATGAAAAAATTTTTCTGAATGTAAATAATATTGTGAGTATTAAATCTGAATGGAATTATTGTGTAATAAAAACCCCAAAAAATCAATTTGCTCTTAAAACCAACTTAATAAAATTAATGTCAGTATTGGGAGAACAAATGATTCGTATTCACAGAAGCTATATAGTTAATACAAAATATATTCAAAAAATAAATTTAAGCAAAATGACTATAAAAATAGAAAATGTGATTTTACCTATTGGTAGAAAAAATAAAAGCAATGTTGAAGCATATCTTAATCTGATAAGAGAAGTTTAATAAAAAACCTTCTTTTCTTGAATTTTGAATGCTATTAAATTTTATACATAGAATATATTATAACTATACTAGTTTAATAAAGAGCAATCATTTTAATAGTGTTTTTAAATATTGATACTTATTCAAAAAAATGCCTCATTTATACAATGAGGCATCTTTAGGTTGATTGGCAGGGCGAAATATTTTTTATTTATTTTTTATAAGTTATCTTATTGAATTCATAAATACATTTTCTTTATAGATGAGAAAAGATATAATATGTAAGTAGAG
>CANGUS010000010.1 GCA_947457085.1 Bacteroidota bacterium | reverse complement strand
GTGCACGTGAAGGTGGTCTTAAATTCTAATTCCTCAAAATAGTTTAAATTAAGTATTCTTAAATAAAGAAAATGTCTAAAACAGAAACAAACAAAGTAAAAACAGGCGAAATAGAATTACAAGAAAAAGTAGTATCTATTAATCGTGTTGTAAAAACAACAAAAGGTGGTCGTACATTCAGTTTTTCAGCTTTAGTAGTAGTAGGAAACGGTAATGGTATCATTGGACATGGTTTAGGTAAAGCTAAAGAAGTTCAAATGGCTATCCAAAAAGGGATCGATGATGCGAAAAAGAATTTGGTAAAAGTTCCTATTTTACATGGTACAGTTCCTCATGAAATTCTTGCAAAACAAGGTGCCGCTAAAGTAATGATTAAACCTGCTTCTCATGGTACAGGGGTAATCGCTGGAGGTAGCATGCGTGCTGTATTGGAGAGTGTTGGTGTAACGGACGTTTTAGCAAAATCTTTAGGTTCAGCTAATCCACACAATGTTGTTAAAGCTACCGTTCTTGCTTTATCTCTAATGAGAGAGCCAGTTCAAGTAGCTAAAGATAGAAATATCAACTTGAAAAAAGTTTTCAACGGATAATCCGATTTACATAATCAACGAACATCGAATAGTATATATCGAACATCGAAATTGAAATTAAAATGAGCAAAATAAAAATAACACAAGTAAAAAGCGCAATCGATCGTCCACATCGTCAAAAAAATACGTTGTTGGCTTTAGGCTTAAAAAAAATGCACCAAACAGTTGAGCATGAGGAAACTCCTCAAATTGCTGGAATGATCAAAAAGGTGGCACATTTAGTAACAACTGTAAAATAATTTAAGAAAATGAATTTACATACTTTAAAGCCTGCAGAAGGGGCTACACATAGACAAGGAAAAAGATTAGGACGTGGTAATTCTTCTGGTAAAGGAGGTACTTCTACAAAAGGTAATAAAGGAGCTCAATCTAGAGCTGGATATAATCAACGTAGAGGTAGTGAAGGAGGGCAAATGCCAATCCATCGCCGTTTACCAAAACGTGGTTTCAAAAATATCAACAGAATTTCTTACAAAGTTTTAAACCTAGAACAAGTTGATGCAATCGTTGATCGCTATCAAATGGATGAAATTTCTTTTGAAACGCTTTACACAGTTAAATTATTAAACAGAAATGATTTAATTAAAATACTTGGAAAAGGTGAATTGAAATCAAAAGTAACTTTCAAAGTAAATGCTGTCAGCGAAACCGCTAAAAGCGCTATTGAAGCTGCAGGAAGTACACTTGAAATAATTTAATTTTAAGAAAGAGCTAAAAAGCTCTTTTTTTCTGTTTAAAATATTTTATTTTCATACAAATAAATTTGAAATAGCATAAAATTATCTATATTGCGAATTCAAATAAATTACATAGATTATAAAGAATGAAAAAAATAATAGATACATTAAAGAATATTTGGAGTATAGATGAATTACGTAATCGAATCATTTTTACACTCACTCTTTTATTAGTTTACCGTGTTGGATGCCACGTTGTATTGCCTGGTATCAACCCGAATGAATTAAAAAGTGGAGATGCACAAAATGGATTATTAGGTCTATTTAACATGTTTGCTGGAGGAGCTTTTAACAATGCTTCTATTTTCGCATTGGGTATCATGCCATACATCTCTGCTAGTATTGCTATGCAATTAGCTCAAATAGCAATTCCTCAATTGCAAAAAATGTCTAAAGAAGAAAGTGGTCGTAAAAAAATCAATTTAATCACTCGTTATGTAACTGTTGCTGTTACTTTGTTCCAAGCAATCGGATACATCGCTTACCTAAGAACTCAAAACGGTAACGCAATCATTGCTGACAATCTTTTATGGATGGTTACCACAGTTGTTGTTTTATCTGCTGGTACTTTATTCGTAATGTGGTTAGGTGAAAAAATTACCGATAAAGGAATCGGAAACGGAACTTCTTTAATTATCACTGCTGGTATCATTGCTCGTTTGCCTCATTCTCTTATCCAAGAGTTTCAAGCAAAAACAACTGGTGCTGGTGGAGGTTTGTTAATCTTCTTAATCGAAATTGCGATCATGGTGGTAATCATCATGGCAATCATTTTGTTAGTTCAAGGTACTCGTCGTATCCCTTTAAATTATGCTCGTAGAATCGTAGGTGCTACTACGGCAAGTGATTTATCTGGTAACAGAGACTTTATTCCTATTAAAGTAAATGGAGCAGGGGTTATGCCTATCATTTTCGCGCAAGCGATGTTGTTCATCCCTTCTACATTAATCGGTTTCTCTCAAAGTGATACCGCACAAGGAATCGTGAAAAACTTAACGAACCCTGGTTCTTTATGGTACAATGTAATCTATGCGGTTTTAGTAATTGCTTTCACCTATTTATACACTGCTTTAATTTTTAATCCAACTCAAATGTCGGATGATTTAAAACGCAATAATGGATTTATTCCAGGTATTAAACCAGGCGATGATACTGCCAACTACATTGGTGCTATCATGGATAGAATTACTTTACCAGGGGCTGTTTTCTTAGCTTTGTTGGGTATCCTTCCAGGAATCGCGGGTCAATTAAATATCACAAGTGGCTTCGCTAGTTTCTTCGGTGGTACTTCTATGTTGATTATGGTGGGTGTGGTGTTAGATACATTACAACAAATCGAATCTCAATTATTAATGCGTCATTACGATGGATTAATGGAAACAGGAAGAATTACTGGCAGACAAGCTGCTTCTTCAATCTAAAATTATTGATTCATAATAGTTAAAGCCATCTTTTGATGGCTTTTTTCTTGATTGATTGAATATACACTTTTACTTTTACATTAAATAAAGAATACAATTTTGATTTACTATAAAACCAACGAAGAAATTGAATTACTCCGAATCAGTAATTTATTAGTCTCTGCTACATTAGCCGAACTAGCCTCTCATCTCAAACCGGGTGTAACCACCAATCAATTGGATAAAATTGCCGAAACATTCATTCGAGACAATGGCGGAGTTCCTGCTTTTAAAGGCTATAAAGGGTTTCCTTTTACCTGCTGTATGAGTATAAATGAAGCCGTTGTTCATGGTTTTGCTAATGATACTCCCTTAAAGGATGGAGATATTATCAGCATTGATACCGGCGTTGTAAAAAATGGTTTCGTTGGCGACAGCGCGTATACTTTTGCAATGGGTGAAATACCTGAGGATATCAAAAATTTATTGAAAGTAACCAAAGAGTCTTTGTACAAAGGCATTGAAAAAGCAATTGTGGGTAATCGAATTGGAGACATCAGCTGGGCAATTCAAGAACATACAGAAAAAAAACATGGATATGGTGTCGTGAGAGAATTGACTGGTCATGGGGTTGGTAAAAACTTACATGAAGAGCCTGAAGTGCCCAATTATGGAAGACGTGGCAATGGATTGAAATTGCAAGACGGTTTAGTAATCGCCATCGAGCCCATGATTAACTTAGGTAACAAAGAAATTTTTGTTGCCGATGATGATTGGACCATCGTCACGCAAGATGGGAAAGTTTCTGCGCATTTTGAACACTCTATTGTCGTAAGAAAAAATAAAGCCGATATCTTATCAAGTTTTGCAGACATCGAAAAAGCGGAAAAAGACAATATCCACTTATCGTATTGCCATTAATGAGTGAGCACAAACTATTCTATTTGTATATTCGTCTTGTTTTAAACAATCACCATGAATATACTGAAAATTTGCCTATCATTCCTTCTAATATCGATGCTCTCATCCCATCTAGCATGGGCTCAAAATGGAGGCATCGTCATCGAAAATAATTTCAGTCAACCTACTTGTGTTGCCTGTACTACTTTGCATGCTACCGCAACGCCCATTACAGGTATTGGTGGTACCGGTGCCTACACGGTCGTTCAAAATGCTTATAATCCCTATCCATTTGTAGGAACCACTTTTTTAACTTCAGCTAATAATTTTGGTGGTATCATTGATGACCAATGGTCGAATGTGTTGAATTTACCTTTCACTTTTTGCTTTTTCAATAATTCATACAATCAATATGTGGTGAGTTTAAATGGTCAATTAGGTTTTAATTTAAATAATGCATTGCAGGCCAATACCTTTACATTGTCAACCACTCCCTTACCCAATAACAACATGGATTTAAACAATACCATTATGGGAGCATTTTATGATATTTATCCTTTCGTAGGGACTTCCCCAACTTCTAGCATTACCACAGCAACTTATGGCGTGGCGCCCAATCGAGTTTTTGTATTGTCTTTTAATGCCAATCCAATGTTTGATTGCACATCCACCTTCATTACCCAACAAATTGTATTGCATGAAGGAAGCAACATCATCGATGTAAATATTCAAAACAAACCTTCCTGCACAAGTTGGACTTATGGCGATAATGCAATTGAAGGGATTCAAAATGCGGCAGGCAACATCGCCTACACCGTACCTGGAAGAAACTCAGGAACATGGACTGCAAACAATGATTCCTATTCTTTTGTTCCACAAGGTGGCGTCGTTGGCGGAGGTATTAATCCAACCAGTATTGATTGGTACGCTTTGCCAAATAACACATACCTAGGTTCTGGCGACACCATTCAAGTTTGTCCAACTGCCACGCAAGGATATTATGCAAAAGCAACCTATGATTTGTGTGGCTCCCAATTGTTTTGTTATGACACCGTTTTAATCACCAAGCAACAACCCATTGCGATTTCCATCAACTCAATCACAGATGCAAATTGTTTCGATGAATTTACAGGTGCAATCAATTGCAATGCCAATGGAGGTTCCAATAGTTTTACCTATACCATTAATGGCAATCCTACAAGCAATAATCCTACTGGCTTGCATGCCAATACATATACCATTGTAGCGACCGATGCGTTTAATTGCACAGCAAGCACAACAGTCTCTGTAGGGGAGCCTACCAAAGTATCACTCAATAGTACTTTGCTTGAAGATGTCTTGTGTAAATATCAAAACAACGGAAAAATTCATTTGCTTTCTATGGGTGGAACCCCTCCTTATATATATACATCAGGAAATGGAATCCCTCAAAATTTTCCAGCATTTGATACCTTATATGCAGGCATCTACCAATTTTATACTGCTGATGCACAGGGTTGTCTCGATTCCATTCAACTGGAAGTAAAACAACCCGACTCTTTGCTAACAGTCGATTTAGTGCCTACCGTCGCTACTTGCCTCAATAAAAAGGATGGAACCATTGCCGCTTTCGCATCTGGAGGAAATCCTAGTTTTTATACCTACGAATGGACCAATACAAATCCGATTCAAACTGCACAAACTGCCATTGGCTTAGCTTCAGGAGCTTACAACGTAGTGGTGACCGATGCCAACAATTGCATTACCGCTGCTCAAATTCAACTTGAACAAGAACTGTGTTGTCAATTATTTATGCCCGATGCATTTACACCCAATGGTGATTTACGCAATGATGTATACAAAATTATTGAACGTGGGGGAGGCGTGATCTTAGGAGAATTCAGAATCTATAACCGATACGGCCAAGTCGTATTTTCTACCAGAGATATTCACCAAGGTTGGGATGGCACCTTTAAAGGAAAAAATCAAAATGGAGATACCTATTATTACATTTTACAATACCAATGCAATGACAAAGGCAACATTACTCCCAAAATAGAAAAAGGAAGCATTCACCTCATTCGATAAAAATAGGGGGCATAAAAAAAGGTTGACAACAAGCGGTCAACCTTTTTTTATCCATGGCAATCCTTACAATGGCTGATCAAATTGAATTAACTTTTGAACTTTCTTTCCATCCTTCATACCAAAAATTCTCCATTGCACACTGGCAATGATAATTTTACACGGTTCATCCGAATAGCTCGCAACAGGTGCTAGCTTTTTTAGAATCTCATTGATTTCAGAATTTACTATTTTCTTTTTACGCAATTCTCTGTCCAACGCATTTTTTAATTTTGATGCATCAAATGGATGAAACTGAATACTGTTGTTGCTAACAGACACAAAGCGATTGTCCTTGCCAGCTAAATTGTACCATGGACTGATAAATTTATGCAAGTCATGTAAGATGTATGTATCGTCTTCGTTACTTACCATCAATTTCGTAATGATTCTTTCCTCCACTCGAATATCTTGCAGACCTTGAATGGCCAAATTCATATTCAAAATATCACCCCCATCTTTCACATACGAAACACTGTTTAACGTGCGTTCATCCTGATTGTTGTTGAGCGCATGGGCTGCTAAACCATCAAATACCACCTCACATTCCTCAAAATGAATCGTAAACCCATTGAGTGATTTCGGAGTGGCCGTTTCCTCATTGATTTTTTTTGAGGCATTGGCACTGTCTACTTGAACCATCATTTTCGTAATGGCGCCTTCAGACGATTTATGATCTACAGGTGAAATGTCATCTGTGAAATTTTTTAAATATTGGCTATCCACTTCCGTAACGATGGTGCTAGGATCGCCCATAACAATCGGCTTCCCCTTGTGTGCAGGATTATTGCCACAACTCGCCAAGAGCGTTGTGCCAACAAAAGCAATGATTAACGTTGTTTTCATATTGAAGAGTAAATTTAAGAAAAAATATGATGAATTATGAGAAGAATTTTGAAGACACAAAGGCAATGAAAAATGGATATAATAAATTTATGCACATCCCATTATAAATCATAATATTTCCCTATTTTTATCGAGTAATCAAATGTGGAAAATGCACTTTATTAAAGCAATCAAAAAGCCATTGGACAATAAAGAAAAACTTTCAGTTCTTCAAAATAATAACGGGAAGATAGAATATACGTTCCTTTTTGAAAAAGAAGAGGCTGTAAAATTAGCGCAACTATGTTATCAAAATTAATATAATGTCAGATTTAGAAATAATTATAAATGAATTAATAAAATTTAGGAATGAAAGAGATTGGGAGCAATTTCATAATCCAAAAGATTTAGCATTAGCTATAAGTATAGAATCGGCTGAACTTTTAGAATTATTTCTTTGGAAGAATGCAGAGGATGCAAATCCTGAAAAAGTAAAAGAGGAACTTGCCGATATTTTTTCATTTTCCTTTTTACTTGCTCAGAAATATGGATTTGATCTTAAAGAAATTATTATGGACAAAATCAAAACAAATGGTGAGAAATATCCTGTAGACAAAGCAAAAGGAATATCAAAAAAGTACGATGAACTATAACCAAGATTTTGAAATAAATAAAATTACGTTCAATAATAGTGGATTGAATTCTATTCAATCACAATATTTTGTAAGCGAAAATTGGCCTGTAGTATATATTTTAAATAACAATGGTACAAGTCAAGCCTATGTTGGTGAAACCATTGATACTAATTCTCGAATTTTCACACATTTGCAAACACCAAGTAAAAGTCATTTACAAGAAGCTCATTTAATTTCCAGTAGAAAATTCAACAAATCGGTAACGTTAGATATTGAATCCAATTTAATAAAATACCTACATGCTGATGGAAAATACAAATTATTAAATGGGAATTTAGGATTGGTAAATCACTCTTATTATCAAAGAGATGAGTTTTATTGGGATATGTTTAAAGAAATTTGGAATGGACTTATTAGTAACGGAATTGCCCAACATAGTTTAGAACATATCACAAATAGCGACTTGTTTAAGTATTCGCCTTATAAAACTTTATCTGCTGATCAAAGAAAAAATTTAATGCTAATTATTGACGCGCTTCTTTCTGAAAATAAAAAAACAGTATTGATAGAGGGGGGTGCAGGTACAGGCAAAACAATATTAGCTATTTTTCTTTTTAAGTTAATGCTAACTTCTGATGAGGATTTTAATTTCAGAGAATTTGGGGAAGACGAAAAAGAATTTATAGATAAGGTAAAACAATTAAAAATAAAGTTTCCAAATCCTAAAATGGGTTTGGTTATAGCAATGGGTTCTTTTAGAAAAACTATTAAAAAGGTATTTCGAAACATTAGTGGTTTAAATTCTAATCTTGTTATTGGCCCTTCAGATCTGGAATATGAATCATATGATATTCTATTTGTAGATGAATCTCATCGGTTAAGAAAAAGAGTTAATCTTGGACCCTACTTCGCAATTTATGACAGGGTTTGCAACGCACTAAAACTTGATAAACTAAATACTTCGGAATTAGCTTGGACTCAATTAAGATCAAATAAAGTATTATATTTTTACGATGCTAATCAGTCTATAAAACCATCTGATGTTGATGCTGTTGATTTTGAAAACTTAAAAAATGCACCTAACTCAATAAATGTAAAATTGCATTCACAGTTCAGGGTAAAAGGAGGCAATGGATTTGTTGATTTTGTGAATAATTTATTAGACAATACTTTCAAGAATAAAGAGTTTAAATACAACGATACAAATTATGACTTGCAACTTTTTGAGAATTTTTCTGATTTCGTGAATGAACTTAGAGAAAAGAATAAAAAACATCAACTTTCAAGATTCATTGCTGGTTATGCTTGGCCATGGATAAGTCAGAAAGATCCTAAAGCCTATGATATTCAAATAGAAAATATTAAACTTAAATGGAACTCAACTGCAATTGATTATATTAATTCAGATATTGATGCAAATGAGGTAGGTTGTATTCATACCACTCAAGGCTACGACCTGAATTATGCAGCAATAATTTTTGGCCCCGAAATAACATATAATCCAATATCAAAAGAAATAGAGATAGTCAAAGAAAATTATAAAGATAGAAATGGAACTGCAACTATAAGAGATAACGAAATTCTGAAAGACTATGTAGTAAATATTTACAAAACTATTATGCTCAGAGGTATACTTGGTTGTTACATTTATGTGTGTGATGAAAATTTACGAAATTATTTTAAACAGCATATATATTTATTCAAGGAAAATAAAAACCCAATAATTGAGATAGCTGAGTCAAAAGAAATTAAAATAATTCCTTTTGAAAATAGTGTACCATTATACTCTTTAAAAGTGGCTGCAGGTGAATTTATATTTAATGAGAGCCTCCCTGAAGAAAAATTTATTTTAGTTCCTAATGGCATAAAAATTACACAAGACCATTTTGCTTGTAAAATAATTGGCAACTCCATGAACAAAATTGTACAAGACGGACAAATAGCTTTGTTTAAAAGGTATACTGGTGGCAGTAGAAATGGCTTAATGGTCATTGCTGAGTATTACGACCATCAAGATTTAGATTATGGTTCTTGTTATACATTCAAGGAATATTACAGTCAGAAAACTGTTAACGAGGAAAGTTGGCAACATGAAAAAATATTTCTTAAACCAAAGTCATTTGACACTTCATATCAAGATATTGTAATTGACCCAAATGCAATCAATGAAATGACCTTTAGTGTAATTGGAATATTTGATAGAGTAATAGAATAAATTCCCTCCACGCAGCCTCTCTGCCTCAGGATGCTGCGGTGAAACCAACGAAACATATTTAATCCCACTCTGAAATCCTTTTTCTACAGGAGGGTGTCTCACCAAACTGCTTATTCGTTTGGTGAGACACCAACCGATAGTTAAATTCGTTTCTTTCTACAGGTTGGTGTCTCACCAACCTGCTTTTTTCATTTGGTGAGACACCAACCGATAGTTAAAGCAGCGAAACATATTTATCCCCACTCCGAAATCCTTCCCAATTTCTCAAAAGGCCTATTATAAAACATGCTTTTAACACTTCTATATAATAAACCTGGTTTAAATTCGTTTTTGAAAAATATTTCATAACCATTTAAATTAAAAAAACATGCCAACCTACTCAGAAACAGGACATGCAAAAAATGTCAACAACTTCCAACAACTCATTTCATTTTGCACAGGTTACGGAGCCACCTACAACCCAAGCAAAGCCACACTCAGCCTTCCAAGTCTTGCACTAAAGCACCAAATGGCACAAACCGAGATGCAAAATTGGATAGATGCAACGGTCAATTTTAACAATTTTGTCAACTCCCGTATGATGGTCTTCGAGCCATTGCGTAAATTATCCACTCGCTTAATAAGTGCATTATCTGTTACCAATGCCTCAAGCGAAATGATCAAAGATGCCAAAACCATCAACAGAAAAATTCAAGGAAAAAGAGCCACCGAAATCAAAGCACCCACCAATCCAAACACACCTGTACCCAACACCATCAGTACAAGCCAGCTATCCTACGTCCTACAAATAGAGCACTTCTCAAAACTCATAGTCCTCTTAAAATCAGAGGCAAGTTATACACCCAACGAACCCGAATTAAGAATCGCCGAATTGGAAACCTATTTAACACAATTAAACGTTCACAACACCAACGTCATGCAGAGCTATGCAGCTGTTTCAAACGCAAGAATCAAAAGAGACGCAATCCTATACAAAGTAAAAACAGGGTTGGTGGATACCGCAATGGAAGTAAAAGCTTATATTAAATCCTTATTTGGTACTACTTCAGACCAATACCTACAAGTCAAAAGCTTCCCATTCAAAAACAAACGAAGTTAGTTGCAAACATCCATGTAAATATAAAAATCAACCTACCACTCGAAGAAAACTCGCCTAGTCTCGAAGAAAACTCGGCTTGTCTCGGAGAAAACTCGTCTTGTCTCGGAGAAAACTCGCGATGTCTCGGAGAAAACTCGCTATGTCTCGAAGAAAACTCGTCTTGTCTCGGAGAAAACTCGCCTTGTCTCGGAGAAAACTCATCTTGTCTCGAAGAAAACTCGGCTTGTCTCGAAGAAAACTCGCGATGTCTCGAAGAAAACTCGTCTTGTCTCGAAGAAAACTCGTCTTGTCTCGGAGAAAACTCGGCTTGTCTCGAAGAAAACTCGCGATGTCTCGTAGAGAACTCGGCTTGTCTCGAAGAAAACTCGCGATGTCTCGGAGAGAACTCGGCTTGTCTCGAAGAAAACTCGTTATGTCTCGGAGAAAACTCGGCTAGTCTCGGAGAAAACTCGGCTAGTCTCGAAGAAAACTCGTGATGTCTCGAAGAAAACTCGCGATGTCTCGAAGAAAACTCGGCTTGTCTCGGAGAAAACTCGACTTGTCTCGAAGAAAACTCACGATGTCTCAGAGGAAGAATAGGCGAGAGGCCCGGATATGTAAAACCCAGCATCGATTACTAAGGACGATTCAGAAAAGGTCAGCTGCGCAAGTCCCTTAGCACCCAAAAAGATGCCGTAAAATATAGACTCCCTTCGAAGTATTATGATCAAACACGAGGCAAATACCGACGTAAAAAGGACTAAGGGTTCGTTTCAATTAGTTGATAGCTTGTGCAAGCAATTTTTCTATGCAATTGCGTGGTAATGTAAGCAGCGGTGTTTTCAATAATCAAACAAAAAATACCATTGCCCTAAGAGTTTGAAAAAAAATGGGTACAAACAAAAAGCCCTGTAAATGAGTATTTACAGGGCTTTCATTACTTGGCGGAGAAAGAGGGATTCGAACCCCCGGACCTGTTACAGTCAACAGTTTTCAAGACTGTCGCAATCGACCACTCTGCCATTTCTCCGCGGCAAATATAGGATAACTAAAACAATAAATAAAAATATTTCACAAAGAATATTGAATTATTTCAAACTTTTTTTAAAATGAAATCATTTGATTTTATTTTCTATGCGCATAAAAAAAACTGCTCAATTTTTTGAGCAGTTTTTGAATGATATTTTTCTAAATAGAAATTAGATAATCAACATCGCATCGCCATAACTAAAGAAACGATACTTGTTTTTAATAGCTTGTTTGTATGCTTCCATCGTTAATTCATGTCCCATAAATGCAGAAACCATGATCAACAAACTTGTTTTAGGAAGATGGAAATTAGTAATCAATGAATTCGTTAATGAAAAATCATATGGTGGATGAATAAAAATATTAGTCCAACCTTCTGATGGTTTCAACATACCCGTTGTAGTAATAGAAGATTCTAAAGCACGAACAGATGTAGTGCCAATCGCACAAATTCTACGACCTTCATCTTTCGCTTTGTTTACAATTTTGCAAGCATAATCATCTACTTCATAATACTCAGCATCCATTTTATGTTTCGAAATATCTTCTACTTCTATCGGTCTAAAGGTACCTAAGCCAGTGTGTAAAGTAACTTCTGCAAAACGAATTCCTTTAATTTCAGCACGTTTAATCAACTCTTTACTGAAATGCAATCCTGCAGTTGGAGCCGCTACAGCACCTTCTTTTTTTGCATATACAGTTTGGTATCTCTCTTTGTCCGAATCTTCTGGTTCGCGTTTGATGTATTTAGGCAATGGAGTTTCTCCCATATTGTCTAAAATAACTTTCAATTCTTCGTTGGTACCGTCAAATAAAAATCGAATGGTACGGCCTCTCGATGTCGTATTGTCTACAACCTCTGCAACCAATGAGTTGTCTTCTCCAAAATATAATTTGTTGCCAACACGAATTTTACGAGCAGGCTCTACAATTACATCCCACAAACGATTTTGCTTGTTTAACTCTCTTAATAAAAATACTTCAATTTTAGCACCTGTTTTTTCTTTACGACCATATAATCTTGCATTAAATACTTTCGTATTGTTTGCAATCATTACATCCTTATCGTCAAAATAATCCAACACATCTTTGAACATTTTATGTTCAATGACACCAGTATCTTTATGAACAACCATCAACTTGCTTTCATCTCTATTTTTGGAAGGATATTGAGCAATTAAGTTTAAAGGTAAATCGTATGTAAACTGAGTTAATTTCATTTAATTTTTTTAAGTGTGCAAAAGTAACGAAATTATACCCAAAAAAAGCATTTTTTATTCGGATTTAAAAGAGAAAGGGTAAAATCTACGATAACTAGAATTGATGTGCATACTGATGAATTATGTATAAATTGCGCACATGGAGAGAATTTCTATATTTTGGTTCCGAAGAGATATCCGTTTGGAAGACAATGCTGGCTTGTACAATGCCTTACAATCTCATTCAAATGTATTGCCTATTTTCATCTTTGATACTAAAATTTTACAGGAATTACCTAAACAGGACGCCCGGGTTGAATTCATTCATGCCGCACTAATGAAGGTTCAATCCACCCTTATTAAACAGCATACTTCTTTGAAAATAATTCACGCTTCGCCTCAAGAGGCCTTTGAACAATTAATGAATGAATATGATATAGAAGCCGTGTATACCAACCACGATTATGAACCTTACGCGCTTACAAGAGATGCAGCCATTCAGCAAGTCTTACAAAAGAAACAAATTAAATTAAAAACATTTAAAGACCACGTTATTTTTGAAAAAAGTGAAGTAGTCAAAGAAGATGGATTGCCTTACACTGTATTTACACCATTCAGTAAAAAATGGAAAGCGAAATTAAGTGACGCCAATTTACAAGCATATCCAACCCTAGACTATGCAGATCATTTTTTTAAAACAGCGCCTTTTCACTTCCCGAGTCTAAAAGAATTGGGTTTTGAGCCGGCAGGAAAAATATTTTCATCCACCGATTGTAATAAAAATATCATCGCTGATTACCACAATACGCGGGATATTCCATCCATTGAAGGTACTACGAAAATGAGTGTTCATCTTCGTTTTGGAACCATCAGCATTCGACAATTAGCAAAAAATGCCTTACAGATAAATGAAAAATATTTGAATGAATTGATCTGGCGAGATTTTTACCAAACCATTCTTTGGCATTTCCCTCAGGTAGTAGATCATTCATTTAAACCGAAATACGACCACATTCAATGGCGAAACAATGAGCAAGAATTCAAAGCTTGGTGTGAAGGACAAACTGGCTATCCAATCGTGGATGCGGGTATGAGGGAGCTAAATGAAACAGGTTGGATGCACAACCGTGTGCGAATGATTGTCGCCTCATTTTTGACCAAACATTTATTAATCGATTGGCGTTGGGGTGAATCCTATTTTGCATTGAAATTAAATGATTTTGACCTGGCTTCAAACAATGGGGGGTGGCAATGGGCGTCAGGAAGTGGCTGTGATGCAGCGCCTTATTTTAGAGTTTTTAATCCGTATTTGCAAACGCAAAAATTTGATAAGGACTTAAAATATATTAAAAAATGGGTGCCCGAATTTGAAGATTTTTCTTATCCTAAACCCATCGTAGAACATGATGTTGCCCGAAAAAGATGTTTAGAAGTTTATAAAGCAGGATTGGAAAATAAGGAATAAAAAACAGGTGGGATTTATCCTTTCACATCCAAGGCATCTCGCAAAGCATTGCCCAAAATATTGAAGGCGAGCACAATAAGCATAATTGCAATACCAGGTACGATCGCTAATAATGGACGATTGGTAATGAAAAAATTGTAATTTTCTTTGATCATTAATCCCCAAGAAGAGGCAGGTGGCTGAACGCCTATGCCTAAAAAACTCAATCCTGCTTCAATCAAAATCGCTGTCGCAAAATTGCTGGCAGCCATCACCATCGTTGGGCCCAATACATTGGGTAATATATGTTTTACAATAATTCTAAAAGATGAATAACCCATCGTTTTCGCCACTTGAATATATTCGAGCTCTTTCAGTGCCATCACTTGTCCACGAATCAATCGGGCAGTGCCCACCCACATCGTTAAACCAACTGCAATGAAGATTTGCCAAAATCCTTTTCCCAATACAAACGTAATTGCAAACACTAATAGGAGAGTAGGAATGGCCCAAATAACATTGATTAGCCAAGTAATGAATTGATCTGCCCAGCCTCCAAAATATCCACTCACTGCCCCTAAAAATAATCCTATGCATACCGATAACAGTACAGCAATAAAGCCTACGGCTAAACTCACTCGTGTGCCAATGAGTAAACGAGATAGCATGTCTCTGCCAAATCGATCGGTACCCAACCAAAATGTTTTTTTGATGATGAGTTGATCTTCTATTTCAGTATGGCTAAGAGATGAGTTGAACTTCCATTCCTGCAACGAAAAAGCAAGCTTCTCCTGTGTTTCATCATCTATAATATGATTGACTAAAATGGAATCTCTTTGTAATGTGAAACTTTTAATAGGAATCAAATCATAATTCGTTTCTTGTCCGTACAATAAAAATTGAATGGCATTGCTTGGTTCAATCACTTGGTTTTTGGTTTTCTTCAAAAATAAACAAGTGTATCCTGGTTTTTGAGTGCTAATTTCCACTATCATTCTATTTGCATTCTGCGTATTGTCTGGCGAAAGTGGATATGCAAATACAGCTATTAAAATGGTAAAAAAAATAAAACACAAAGCAAGTATTGCCGCTTTATTTTTACGAAAGCGTTTCCAAAATCGGGAAGTGTTTTTTTCTTTTGACAT
>CANGUS010000009.1 GCA_947457085.1 Bacteroidota bacterium | reverse complement strand
TTAAAAACCTTTGTATGATGCTTAAATAGAGCAACAGCCTTCTAAGCTGTAGGTCTTTGGTTCGAATCCAAACGGGATCACTCAAGGTTCTCTATTATTATAGAGGACCTTTTTTATGCCTTTTTACAGGCATTTCATTAATTTCAGTTGTCTGAATAAGACTTTTTTAGGCAAATATTACACCCATGTTACACCAAAATGAATTTATGTTAGCATTCTTAATAATTATTATTAAATTTGAATCTCTAAAATTCAAACATAATTTAAAACATTCACGTCTTATTTAAAAAATATTATGAAAAAAATTACCGTATTATTCATTTTGATGTTTGCCGCATTTTTTATGAAGGCGCAAATAACTTCTCCTGCTCCCTATTGTGATGCAGAATTCGATGATGCTATACAAATAGCAGGTATACCATTAAATGTTCCGGATGCGATATTTTCTGTTTCTTTTGGAACCTTGAATAATAATACTGGTTCTCAGGCTGCATTCCCCTACTATACCTTCTATAACAACTTACCTATCCCTGATTTTACGATAGGAAATTCATACACAGCTAGTACAGAATTAGATGTATATGGAGGTGCTGGTTATGGCATATGGATAGATTATAACCACAACAATGTTTTTGATGCCAATGAAAAAGTAGGTGGATCTGCAAATATCCTTGATTGGTTGCCACTTGGAACCAATATAAAAACAGACAATATCACCATTCCAACAACTGCTCTAGCAGGTAACACTAGAATGAGAATCAGAGTTGTTGAGGATGATGGTTACACGATGGCATTTGGTCCTCTCATACTTCCATGTAATGTTAGCCCGCTTCCAAATGACGTGATGGATTGGGGTGAAACTGAAGATTATACAATCAATTTAGTTCAAAATTTTCCTGTTACTTCTATCGCAGTTACCGGACAAGGTGGTGCTTCTACCATCACAACCAATGGTGGTACTTTGCAAATGTTAGCAAATGTATTGCCAGCTAATGCAACTAATAATACCGTAACATGGTCTGTAACTCCAGGCACTGGAAATGCTACGATAAGCACAACTGGATTATTAACAGCTACTGCCAATGGTACTGTGACAGTTACCGCTACTGCTAATGATGGATCTGGAGTGATTGGAACTATGACCGTAACCATCTCCAATCAAATCGTAATTGTATTGGTAACTTCAATTAATGTTCAAGGACAAGGTGGAGTAAACAATATCAATGTCAACGGAGGCACTTTGCAAATGGTAGCTAATATTACACCAACAACTGCTACGAATCAATCAGTTACTTGGTCAGTTGCTCCTGGTACCGGCAATGCGACAATTAGTGCAACCGGATTATTAACGGCTGTTAGCAATGGAACCGTAATTGTGACAGCAACCGCAAATGACGGATCTGGTATTTTTGACAATAAAACTATTTTTCTTTCTAATCAAACTCCACTTGTTAATTCTATAATGGTGCAAGGACAAGGTGGGGTTTCTACCATAACAGTAAATGGAGCCACTCTTCAAATGTTAGCGACCGTATTGCCAACATACGCCTTCAATTCAACGTATACTTGGTCTGTTATAAATGGTACAGGATCTGCAACTATTGATGCTGCCGGTTTATTAACTCCTATTACCAATGGAACCATTACCGTAAAAGCTACTGCTAATGATGCGAGTGGTGTTTTTGGCACAGCAACTATTACTATTTCTAATCAAGTGATTAATTTAGTAACCTCTATTGTGGTACAAGGACAAGGTGGCGTTTCAACCATCAATACCAATGCAGGAACATTGCAAATGATTGCAACTGTTTTACCTACTAATGCTACCAATAGCACAGTCTCTTGGTCTGTACAAAACGGCACGGGTTCTGCTACCATCAATGCAAACACAGGTTTATTAACTGCAATTAGCAATGGAATGGTAACGGTAAAAGCTACCGCAAATGATGGGACAAATATTTTTGGTACAAAAGTGATTACAATCACGAATCAAAGTACCAATTTACCTGTGACCATGATTACTGTTAATTCAAATAGCAATTCAATAAATGAAGGAAGTACTTTACAAATGTTTGCTACTGTTTTGCCAAATGCAGCAACGAATAACACGGTTACTTGGTCTGTAACGAATGGTACAGGAACCGCTAACATCAATGCAGCTGGATTATTAACTGGCATCACCGCTGGCACTGTTGAAGTGAAAGCTACTGCAAATGATGGCTCTGGTATATTTGGTGTAAAAACAATCACCATTACAAAACCGAATGCTATTTCTTCTGTTGAAGACGCAGTGATCGCTGTTTATCCAAATCCATCTGATGGAACGATGTTTGTTAAAAGTAGCAATGAATTCACAAGCTTTGAGATCTATTCCCTATTAGGTGAAAAAATAATTTCTTCTAGTTTATTAACTTCAAATACAATTGATATTCGTCATTTGACAAATGGAAATTACCTATTGGTTTTAACTTCAAAATCAAATGAACGGTTTATGAAACGAATCAGTAAAAATTAATATTTCAATCAATTGAAAAAAAGGCTAACATGATCTGTTAGCCTTTTTTTATTCCAATACGATTCCTTTGTTATAATTAAAGTCATTTTTAATTACTACCATCAATAATTTTAAAATCTACTCGAATTGAGCCTATTACAAAACACTAAATGGATGGCTTATTTTATCTCATTGAATAAATCAATACCTATCATCATGTAAAATAAAAGCCCTCAGGCATAAATGCAAGATGGCTTAAATAGATATTTTTTGAATGCTAATGATTTGGCAACTAGTCAAAAAAAGCAATTAATAATAATTGCTTTTTTGATGTTCTTTATACCAAAATTCGATTTTTTCTTTATTAAATACTCGATATTTGAGCGTTAAATAAATACCTGCATATTTATTAACTGTCTCTTGTCTTAATACTTTGCTAGGATCAACAGGGCTTCTATAAATATGTTTCGTATTATAAGGATAATAATTTTGAATCGTTGTTGGCGTAGTTTGATAATTAATTGAGAATTTAGATGCCGTATTTTCTACTGGACTTATTCCATTGTCATATCTTGCCAAAATACCAAATACAAATCGTTTGCTCAATAAAAAATCCATACCAACGGAAGCAAAAATAGTCATGTCGGTTTTATTAAACAATGAATTATTAATAGTTCCTTTCGTATTTTTTGTATCATAAAACGAAACATCATTGTCGTTGATATCCATTATCAAACGATCATTGTTGTATCTTCTCAATTCATATCTGTCTTGAAAATCTGTTAGTATGCCCATTGTGGCGCCAAAAGTAAAGGTGGCAGATACTTGTCTTCTTACATTGGTTCCAAAATGCCACCCTAAGCCAGCACGAACATAATTCAATCTTCTGTAAGCCCAGTAATCTGAGCTATCTTGATAATATCCTCTGTAATTTTGCCCTGCATGATTACGAGTTAACTGAACCGTAAAACCTGTTGGAATGGATTTAAATAAGGTAAAATGATAGCCAGCTTCTACCCCATAGGTAGGTTTAAAAGTGGGTAACATGTCTCCAAAACTATTGTCGGCAGCATTGCTCATCGATGTTTTATTCACTCCACTGATGATCCCAAATCGGCCTTCATTTTGTGCTGAAACAACCATTTGTGATGCTAAACAACTTATTAATATGATAAATTTCTTCATTGTATTTAATCTCTCTCGATGATTATTTTTTTATTAAAAATATTTGCGCAATGATATAAATGCTCCTACTGAAAAATTCTTAGTAGCGGGTCTATTCGACTGCCAACCAGCTGCTATGTCGGCAGCATTAGGCTGATTAAATTTGGAATAATATCCATCCCAAAATTTAAAGTCTACTTCAGGTGCATTTACAGGATAATTCCCGCTCGCATCTGCATATTTAATTTTCATACTTCGCGTATTTTCTACATTTGAAATTCCTACGTCTGTTCTTACATGCAATGCGAGTACAGTTCTTTTCCACAATCTCATTTCTCCTCCCACAGCAAAAACGAACCCTAGATCAAATTTGTTGTATAATTCACTCGAAAATCTTCCTTTCGTTTTGATGGTTGTCATATTATTCGACGACTCTAATTCTTTTGCCGAATAATTCGCTTTGAATTCAACCTTTGCGCTGTCATTGTATAATCGAACATCTTCTGAATAATTTAATAATAATGCGGCATAAGGACCAAAGGCAGCACTGAAACGCAATCTTCTGTTGGGATGATATCGGTTGTATGATTTAAAATGAAACAACAACGGCATTTTTAAATAAGTCAATTTCGATGTCGCATCTAAATTCATTTTGTATTGAGGATATGATTTATCAACGCCTTTGTAAGCAGCCCCCGAAACCCAATGGTTTATCTGCCCGCCAAAACCTACTGTATTTTGAAACCAATAAATATATTCTACCCCTCCGCCATAAGAAAAATTCATCATTTGAGGATCCAATCGCTCATCCGCATCGATGTCATCTCTATTATTTAACATCGCTGTAAATCCTCCTCCCACAATGCCATATTGCTTCCCTAAAACGGGTGCATCATTGACCCCATTGGGTATGTAGTTGAATTGAGCAAATACAACTTGGACTATCGTAACGAATATTAAACTTAATAACAGCTTTTTCATTTGCATATTTTAATACATACAAATATATAAAAAATGCGTATAATTTTTAACTAAACTTTATAAACTTCGTAAATACTTGGAAATAAATAGCGTTTCCCAGTGCGCTCTTCTTCACATAAAAAACGAGTGCGCCTTTTTTCAATCATTTTAAAAATTTGCCCTTTCTCCGTTTTAAATAGTTCGCCCATAGCAATTTGTTCTACTAAAAACACATCTTTTTTATGGTCATATTGCCGTAATACTTTATACAAATCAGGATCTGAGCAGGTACTGGCAGCTAAATTACTCATCGATTGATCCAATGCCCTTTCTATGTCTTTCGGAAATACTTTTTTATCTTGAAATCGTTTCAACAATAATTTAAAAACACTTTTCCACTCTTGGCCATGGGGATTTACCCGTCCTTGGTGACTTAAATAGGTCAACAAATGAGCCAACTCATGCAAAAAAGTAATTAAAAAATGATACGCATTTAAATTCCCATTAATCGAAATTCGGTGCGGCTTACCATGATGTGCAGGTCGATAATCACCTAAAATTCGCCGTCTTTCTTTTTTTATTGACAAATGAATTTTGTACGTGTGCATATAATCAATCACTTCTTCCGCAGTATTTGCAGGAAGAAATTTTGCCAACATCGAAATCTCATGTTCTCGTAACGCCACGCTCCTAGTCTATTATCGCTTGACGAACCCTGATGAGTTTTTGCATCAAGGCTTTAAAATCTTTCAATGGCATCATATTAGCTCCATCACTCAATGCCACTTTTGGATTGGGATGCGTTTCTATAAACAACCCATCGGCTCCCGAAACAATAGCACATTTGGCTATCGTATCAATTAATTCGGGTTTACCTCCTGTTACGCCACTCGCTTGATTGGGTTGTTGCAACGCATGGGTACAATCCATAATCACAGGCTTCCCAAATGCTTTCATGATAGGAATGCCTCGGTAATCAACAATTAAATCATGATAACCAAACGTCGTGCCCCTTTCTGTTAACATCACTTTTTCGTTGCCTTGCGATTCTATTTTTTCTTTGGCAAATTGCATCGCCTCAGGCGAAAGAAATTGTCCTTTTTTTATATTCACCACTTTGCCAGTTTGGGCTGCTGCCACCAACAACGATGTTTGTCGGCATAAAAAAGCCGGTATTTGCAATACATCCACATAGTTTGCAGCCATCATCGCATCGGCTTCGGTATGTATATCGGTTACCAACGGTATATTGTATTTTTGTTTAACCTCCGCTAACAATTCCAACGCTTTTTCATTTCCAATACCAGTAAATGAATTTACACTGCTTCTGTTTGCTTTCGTATACGACGATTTAAACACCAACGGAATGTTTAATTCAGTGCAAACCGACACCAATGTCTCGGCTGTTTCTTGCAACACGGCACGGCTTTCTACCACACAAGGCCCAGCCAATACAAAAAAGTTGTCAGCATTATAATTTTCTGCAAATAAATCTTGAAGGAATTTCATGCTGCAAATATAGAAATGAGTTTTTAGTTTTCAGCGATTACTTTTTATTTGCAGTGCCATCTAAACTAAATGGGCTTTCATATGGATGATTACTTTTTTGGATATCATCGCCTTTTTCTTGCTTCCGCTTTTGTGGCTATAGCACAGTTTGAACATTGAACTTTTTTCAGCTTTTTAAAAAAGTCAAAAAAAGTACGTGTCCTTGAAGTGAGTGACACAAAACCGATGCATAGATTTAATTTGCTCGTCTAAAAAAAATGGAATTGTAAATATTAGCATTTGGAATTTTAAAATTGTACTTTTGAAAAAAAGATTCATGCTCAAAGTTGGCATTACAGGTGGCATTGGCAGCGGCAAAACTACAGTTTGTAAAATATTTCAAACATTGGGCATCCCCATTTATTATGCCGATGACGAAGCTAAAAAATTATATGATACCGATGCAGAAATGAAACAAGAAATCATAGCTCATTTTGGTGAAGGCGTTTATAAAAACAATTATTTTGACAAAGATGTCCTCCGAAATCTTGTTTTCAATGACATTGAAAAACTAAAAATACTCAACAGCATCGTACACCCAAGGGTAAAAAAGCATGCCGATGATTGGATGCAAAAACAAGTAGCTCCCTATGCTATCAAAGAAGCTGCATTGATGATTGAAAGTGCCTCTAATCTTTCCTTAGATAAATTAATACTGGTTTCATGCCCATTAGACAAACGAATCATACGCGTTATAAAACGTGACCACACTTCCCACAACGAAGCCATGAATCGAGCAAACAAACAGCTCTCTGATGATGAAAAAAGAAAATTTTGCGATTACGAAATCATCAACGACAATGCACATTTAGTAATTCCACAAGTGCTACAATTGCATGAAGCATTATTGAAGTTGGCAATTCCCGGTACTCGGTTGTAGGGTTTTTATTATTTTCAAAATGAACAAATTTTTTTTAATGAACAAACGAAGATTTCTGATAACAATCTGCCGACAACTGGCAACTATAGCACTTTTATTCATCACAACTAGTTGCAATCAAATCGACGAAGAAACTAAAAAAGAAATTAAAAAAGAGGCAAAAAAAGCCGGTAAAGAAATCATGGGCGCCCTTAACAATGCGGCAGCCAAAGAGTATATTATTTTTTATACCGTCAACTCAAAAAATGAAGAGATTCGACTTTTTTGGAAAGACTCCAAAGATAGCATCATAGGTAGTTTAGGCTATTTAAAAAATGTTTGCATGCAACAAAAACAAAAACTCCTTTTTGCTTGCAATGGCGGCATGTACATGGAAGATCAATCGCCCTTGGGTTGGTTTATACATAAAGGCAAAACCATAACGTCCCTCAATACCCGAGATGGGAAAGGCAATTTTTACCTCCAACCGAATGGAGTTTTTATCATTACGAAAAACAAAAAATGCATGATAACTTCCACGGCAAATGCAATGCAATTTGCACACGAGGCGTTTTATGCCACTCAAAGCGGCCCCCTTCTCATTCATGAGGGTAAAATAAATTCTTTATTTAATAAAGAAAGCAACAACCTAAACATTCGAAATGGCGTGGGCATCGACAGCAACGGAAACGTATTATTTGCCATGAGTGCGCAACCCATCAACTTTTATCAATTCGCAAAATTTTACCAAAACCATGGCTGCAAAGAAGCCCTCTACTTAGATGGTTTCGTGAGCCGATTCTATGCACCGGCACAAAATTTCATTCAAACCGATGGCGAATTTGGGGTAATGATTGGAGTTATTGGCAATGATTAATTATCAATGATAAATGATAATAATTTTTTAAATTCGCAGCAGTAAATTCATCATTTACAATTCATCATTTACAATTCGCTACCATTGTTTGAACAATTCATTTATCCCACCAAACACGAACCACAGGTATTAGATCAAATGCTAGCGATTGGCTGGTTTCGAATGGGCCAATCTTTGTTCACCACGAATTTTGTAACGTTTCAACACCGCATTTATAGAACCATATGGTTGCGTAATCGATTGAAAGATTATGTGCACACCAAAACCTACCACAACCTTCGAAAACGAAATGCAAATTTTCGCATCGAACTTAAAAAGTTTGCCATTGACGAAGCCCACGAACAATTATTTCAAACCTATCGAAAAGCCATGCCTTTTCAAACGTCAAGGTCCTTAACCGATTTAATGTATTTTTTTGCTTCCCAGCCTGGTGATGTCTTCAATACCTATGAAATCAATTTATATGACCAAAACAAACTCATTGCATGCAGCTATTTTGATGTAGGCCATAAAAGTGCCGAAGGCATTTCATCCTACTATCATCCCGATTATAAAAACCACAGTTTGGGCAAATATTTAATTTACCTACAAATAGATATTTGCCTCGAAAACAAACTCGATTTTTTTTATCCAGGTTACTTTGTACCCAGCTATACGCACCTCGATTATAAATTGTCCATTGGTTCCTCCTGCCTCGAATTTATTGACACCGAAGACCTCACTTGGTACGACATTTCAGAATATACAGACCTAGGCCTTCCAATCGAATTAGCAGGAATTGCCCCATTGATTTAAAAACTCAATCCTTTTTCTAAAGGTTGGTGTCTCACCAAACTGTTTATTCCCCCTCTCCGCAGAGTCTGTGCTTCACGACTCTGCGATTTTTTTTATATATTATCTTAGCCCTCTCCAAATAATATTTCCTTCTTAGGTCCTTTGTTCTCAAAAGGCTATGCATTTATAAAATTTCTACAGGTTACTGTCTCACTAAACTGTTTATTTCGATTAGAAAGAAACTGACTGATAGTTAAAATATTTTCATCCTTTTTGGGCAAAAGTATAGACTTAAAAAACTCAATTACTAAAAAGGATACCCCATTTTGATGATTTGGATATCTAAATGAAATGCGCATGCTTGAAATTATATTTATCTTGCTCATATACAATTAAGTGAAAGTATATTATACGATAACTCAACTGACGACAAGAAAAAAAATACAGAATAAATAATTCACTTCTCAATCTTATTTTTACAAAAATCTTGGAATTGAAAAAAAATTAAAACCATAAAATATGGGAACATACAAAATTCAAATAATTGAAACCTTATTCGTTTTCGGAATTTATATCCTTGTATATTTCATAGTAAAATCTGTTATAAATAATGCACTCAAAAAGACACAATTTGAAAGAGGACGCAGAAAAATGACGATTAGAGCGATCCAGTTATTTACAACTATTACTGCAATTACACTACTTACAGGAGTTTGGGGTTTTAGACAAAATGAAATCGCAAAATTCGCAACCACAATTTTGACAGTATTAGGTATAGGTTTCTTTGCTCAATGGTCTTTACTCTCAAACATCACTTCAAGCATCCTTATATTTTTTAATCATCCAGTAAAATTAGGAGACTATGTAAAAGTTTTACACAAAGACTATCAATATGAAGGAGAAGTAACAGAAATGAATTACTTTTTTGTTCACATTAAAACAATAGAAAACGAAATTATTACAATCCCTAATTCTCATTTTTTCGCAAAATCATTTTCTGTATTAGACAATAAAAAAAATAAACCTTAGATGAAGATATTCTATACAACTTTTGTTGGTATATTATTGTCAATAAAGACATTATCTGCTCAAATTGATGACCTTGGTAGTTGGAACATTGTAAATTTGAAATACACCAGCAATGAAAATTGGAGTGTTTTTGGTGAAGCTCAATTACGCTCTTTAAAATTTTACCACAACTTTCATTATTATGAATATAAGGGTGGTATTAACTATAAAGTTCAAAAAAATGTACAACTTACATTAGGAGCAGGTAGTTACCAAACCTACAGAGAGGGAGGGGATTTTGTTTTGCCAAAAAACAACAATGAATTTAGAATTTGGCCTCAGGTGGTGTTATTTCAATCCATTGGAAATATTAAAATAGAACAACGATACAGAGCGGAATTACGCTGGACAAGCAACGGCTATCGCAATCGTTTTCGCTATCGACTTGGTGCTTCTTACCCATTCGGGAAAGAACGAAATGAATACAAACCATACCAAATCAGTGTAAGCAATGAATTGTTTTTTACTGACAAGGAACCATATTTTGAAAGAAACAGATTATTATTTGCGATTAATCATAAACCATCCAAAATAACAACTTTACAAATCGGATATTTACATCAATTTGATTATAAAATAAACGATGAAACAGGACGCGCCTTTTTGGTAGTTGGTTTTTATTATGAACTATTCCGAAAATTGTCATCAAAATCAGAACCAAAATATGAACTTAAAGACAATTAAAATGCAACAATGCCTAAACCTAACCAGGGCTTAGCAACAGAAGAGCTTTATTGCTAGACTAACTCCCAATACATCAGGGTGCTTTCTTTTTTTTGTACTAAATTTGAATTCAGCTACTTTACAATGCGCACTTTAGCTGTGACAGAAATGTTAACAGTAATTACAGTACAAACTAACTGAAATGATAAGCTATGCAGAAAACGACATTTAAAATATCAAAAATGGACTGCCCATCCGAAGAGCAAATGATTCGAATGAAACTTGCCGACTTAACAAACATCAAATCACTATGCTTTGACATTTCAAACAGGCAATTGACTGTTTTCCATTCAGGTAACTTTGATCAAATATTTCAGCGACTGGACAATCTAAAATTTGACACTACTCTAATAGAAAGTATTTCAGCAGAAAATCACACTTTTGTAGACAATAACAACCAAGAACGAAAGCTTTTGTGGCAAATTTTAACCATTAACTTTTTCTTTTTTTTAATTGAGCTCTCGACAGGTTTTCTAGCAAACTCAATGGGACTTGTGGCAGACAGTTTGGATATGCTTGCCGATAGCATCGTATATGGACTTGCACTTTTTGCGGTAGGTGGTACAATTACACAAAAAAAGAATATTGCAAAATCTGCAGGCTATTTTCAGTTGACACTTGCAATTTTTGGCTTCATTGAAGTAATCAAACGTTTTACAGGAATTGAAACAGTTCCAGCATTTCAGACAATGATTATTATCTCAATGCTAGCACTTATTGGCAACGGACTTTGTTTGTATTTACTACAAAAAAGTAAAAGCAAGGAGGCCCACATGCAAGCAAGTATGATTTTTACGTCAAATGACGTAATTGTAAACATTGGAGTAATTATTGCGGGGGGACTAGTTTACTGGACAAATTCAAAATATCCTGATCTTATTATTGGAACAATTGTATTTTTTATAGTTGGCAAAGGAGCACTTAAAATATTAAAACTTTCAAAATAACGAGTGAATAAAAACCACTAAGTACAGATGCACCTCCAAAATAGAAACAAAACTAGTTAAATTTACTTTTTCTACAGGTTGGCGTCTCACTATACTGTTTATTTCGATTAGAGAGACACCAATCGAAATTTAAATATTATCTTTATATTCCAAAATTCCTCATTTCTGTAAAACCAGAAGTAGAATAATAAATTAGTATAAAATGCTGTGGTATGAATCATAGCCACTTTAATAAAAAATAAACAATGAAAAAAAATAAATATTTAATCACAATTGCAATGTTATTTACAAGTACGATTTTAATGAGTAGTTGTGCCAATAATTCAGAAGATAGCAGTCATTTATATTCAGATAATACAGCAAACAATAGTTATTCTGACCATACTAGCAGCGGTTCTAAAACACAACAAGGGAGTCCGAAAATTATTGAAAGCATAGATGGCGTGTATACTGGATCACAAAATATTAGCGGTTTGGAACTCGTTGCAAAAATCACAATTAGCGGTAACAGATGGTCTGCCACTTCACAACTTGGATATGATAGTCCAGAATATAACAATGGAGTTGTAAAAGACAATGCTTTATATGACGATTCTGGGATGATAAAAATTGGCTATGTGACAGGGAATATTGTAGAAATGGATGGATATCCTACTATGCGAAAAAGACAATAGTGCCCATTTTAAAAGCGGCAAATCTGAAATGATTAATTGCAAAATCAAGATGCGATCACCTCACATCAAACATCTCTGCTTATATTTGCGCTCTTATGACGATTGAACAATTAAAAGAAATGCGTGAACGAGTAAAGTCGTTGCGTAATTATTTGAATTTAGATGAAAAACTCCATAAAATTGAGAATGACAAAGCACTGAGTTTATCTGCTGGCTTTTGGGACGATAATAAACGAGCTACTGCCGTATTAAAAGAAATAAAAACCAATTCGTTTTGGACCGATTTATACACTAAAACAGAAGCCGCAGTAGAAGATTTTGCGGTGATGTTTGAATTTTGGAAAGAGGGCGAAGCCACTGAAGAGGATGCTAAACAAGCTTTTGATTTGGCTATTGAAAAAATTGATGAATTAGAATTTAAATCCACATTGAACGAGCCCGAAGATGAGCTAACAGCAATGTTGCAAATCAATGCTGGAGCCGGTGGAACCGAAAGTCAGGATTGGGCCGAAATACTCGCTCGTATGTATAGAATGTATGCACAAAAACAAGGCTGGAATATTTCAGAAGTGGATTGGCAATGGGGGGATGGTGCTGGCATTAAAACATGTACATTTCAAATTGAAGGAAGCTTTGCTTTTGGATTGTTGAAGAGCGAAAATGGAGTCCATCGATTGGTGCGCATTTCGCCTTTTGATAGCAATGCGCGTCGTCATACCAGCTTTGCCTCTGTCAATGTATATCCATTGGTAGACGATACCATTAACATCGAAATTTTACCTGCGGATATAAAAATGGAAACCTCACGAAGTGGTGGTGCCGGTGGTCAAAATGTAAATAAAGTAGAAACCAAAGTACAACTGACGCATATTCCTACTGGTATAGTAGTGGTTTGTCAGCAAGACAGAAGTCAATTAGGAAATAGAGAATTGGCCATGCAAATGCTCAGAAGTAGATTGTATGAAATTGAATTGCAAAAACGAAATGCCATCCGAGATGAGGCCAATGCCAATAAAAAGAAAATTGAATGGGGTTCTCAAATTCGCTCCTATGTTTTTCATCCTTACAAAATGATTAAAGACCACAGAACGGATTACGAAGTAGGCAACGTGGGCCCAATAATGGACGGTGAATTAGATGGTTTTATTAAGGCCTATTTATTAATGGGAACAGAACAATAAAGTTTACTTACTAAACAAAAGTTCCTCAGTTTGATCAGCATGAATGTCAATCATTGATTCCTTTTCAATATTATTTTCAATCCAAGTAAATTTATAATTTCCTGGTTGAATAGTGAGCTCATAATTTGCTTTTGCATTAAAATCTATTTCTTTATTTTCTCTCCATGTTCTAAATTTATTTTCAAACATTTTAAATGCAGCAATATTTGCTGGTTTATGGATGATGAGCTTACCCGGTTTGTCAATGAGCAATAGATTATTTTTACCTGCCTCCACTTTCAGTCGTTTTTTTGAAACAGGAAATGTATTGACTTCAATAAAATATTGACCAGATTGATAATACCCATTTTTTTTACAATCTTGCAAAATAGCATGTGGCGGATCGTATTTTTGAAACATCATTTTAGCTTCAAAATCAACGCGTGTTGTATCACCCATCGAATATAAAAAGGATACAGCCCCTTTTGAAATGTATAAGGTGACACAATTTAATTGATTCTTCTTAATGTTAACATTGCTGACTTTACAACCACTGTTTTTAAACGTATACAAAGCGGGGGTAAATACCACCGGCTGATTGACTTTTTCATAATCATACACAATTACTTTCTCTTTAATGGAAGAATCTTGTTGATTAATGCAAGCAATTTCAATCGAATTGATTATCGTGTCTTGGGTCAAACTATCAATCAATACAAGTTGCAAAAGGGTTTCTTTCGACTCTTTGTATGTAATATGATGCGGGATAATGCCTTCAATTAAATTTTTCGAGAAAAGCGAAAATGGGATCGCGATTAAAAAGAAGAAGAATATTTTTTTCATTCATTTAATTTTTTATGCATTCATTTTTTTCATCAATAATGAGCTATCACCAAAACTTAAAAAGCGATAATTATTTTGCAAAGCATGTGCATATATTTTTTTCCAATCATCGCCCACCATGGCAGATATCAATAACAACAACGTGCTATTAGGTTGATGAAAATTGGTAATGATTCCATCGACCATTTTGATATCATAACCCGGCGCAATTAGCAAACTAGTCTTTCCACTGATTTGCACTAAATTATTTTTTTCTGCATGATGAATCAATAAATCGAGTGCTTCATTGGCCGTCATGGTTTGTGTTTTTTCATACGGCATCCACTGTGTTACATGACAATCTGATAAATTTAATGTGGCATTTTCTTGCAATTGAACGGCAGTCCAATAAAGGCTTTCAATTGTTCTTAATGAAGTAGTTCCTACTACAATTCGTTGTCCATTGTTATTTCTGATTTTGTGTAAAGAATCTAAAGTGACCATAAAAATTTCTTCGTGCATATGATGCCCTTCTAACGTATCTGATTTTACAGGCAGGAATGTACCTGCACCCACATGCAAGGTAACCGTAGCAAAATGAATATTTTTTGTTGCCAAGTCATCTACAACTTCATTCGAAAAATGCAAACCGGCAGTAGGTGCTGCAACCGAACCTTCGTGTTTTGCAAAAATGGTTTGATAACGAACCTTATCGCTTTCCTCATCTGTTCTATTTAAATAGGGAGGCAATGGAATATGTCCTGCTTGCGATAAAATATCTGCAAATGTTTTAGATGATTGATCCCATTCAAACGAAATTACCCAGCCATTTTGTTGTGGTACAACTTTTTTTACGATTAAATTAAACTCATTGCAAGCCATTATTAAAGGCTCTTCGGGCTTCCATTTTTTAGAGTTTCCAATCATGCACATCCATTGTACCGAAGTATTGGATTGTAAACTTTGATTAATTTCAGCAGGAGAATAAGGCTCTAAACAAAAGACTTCAATATTAGCTCCTGAAGAAGTTTGAAACAATAAACGGGCAGCAATTACTTTTGTTTCATTGCTAATCAATAAGGCATTTTCATCTAAAATGGAGGAAATTTGATTGAATTTAAAATCCGAAATGACTTCATTTTGATAAACTAACAATTTAGATTCATCCCTTTTTTCTAAGGGATACTTAGCAATTCTTTCATCTGGCAGCAGATAGGTAAAATCGTTGATTGAAATATTTTTAACATTTTGCAACATTTGGCAAAAATGAGGATTAAAATCGAATTTAAGAAGTTGAATAAAGATAATTAGTTGAATGGTGCCAACGCCGTTGTGGATGATTATAGAAAATGTCGATGACCTCCAAAAAATTACGGATAATCAATCTTCAATTTTTTAAAAAAGTCTACTTCATTCATTTCTTTTACACAGCCAGGTTGCAAATCTTCTAGATGAATATCTTCAATAGACATTCTGATTAATCTTCGGCATTTATGGCGCAGGGCCAATACCATTTTTCGAACTTGATGAAACTTCCCTTCGGTAAGTGAAATTGTTAACCATGTGTGTGGGATAAAATCTTGCAAGGCATTTTCTACTAAAAATAAATCGGCAGGCTTTTCTACAATTTCTGCTTCACAAGGGGTTGTTGTCCAATCTACATTTCCTTTGATACGAATAGACACTCCATCTCTTATTTTTTGCAAAGATTCTTGCGACATTTGTTGTAAAACTTGCACTAAATAAGTTCGTTTGTGAGGCACTTCCCCTTGAAACAATAATCGAGTAACTTTTTTATTGGTCGTTAAAATCAATAACCCTTCGGAGTGCGCATCTAATCTTCCGATGGCATGTGTACCTTCAGGAAAATTAAAATCAATGGCGGTTAACAGCGGAACTTCATCTGTACTCACAAATTGAGACACCATATTAAATGGTTTATTGAGAATAAAATATCGATGTGGAATTTCTTGTTCCATTATTTGTATTGTGTCAGAATTGCCTCACAACATTTTTTTATTTCTTCAAAAACAGGGTAATATCCTGCTTC
>CANGUS010000008.1 GCA_947457085.1 Bacteroidota bacterium | reverse complement strand
ACAAAAAATATTCCTGTTTTAAATTTCAGTACAGGATGTGGAATAGATTATTTAACCACGAACGACAAGCCTTCTGTAGCTTCTCAAAATAGTATTTTAGAAGTTTCTAATTATGTGTTTAATGTCCTAACAGAATTAATATCTCAAACAAAATTATCGTTTAATAAAACAGTTGATATTTTGCCTGAAATTCAAAAACTAAAAGTAGATATAGGTATTTTACCCGATTTTTCTTTCAATGAAAATGGTATCCGAATTGATGGATGTATCCCGTTTAAATTAGCTGACAAATCAGGTCTTTTAGCAGGAGATATTATTACTAAAATTGGAGAATTTACAATTATTGATTTTGACGACTATATTGAAGCAATTAAGAAATCAAACAAAGAAAAAGAAACTGCAATCACTGTAAATAGAGGAGGTGTTGTGTTTAAATTCTTTATGTTAATGAAGGAATAGTATTGGAATAAATTTAAATATTATGAAAATAAAATTCCACTTAATGTTAATAGTCTTTTTTTGGATCGGATTCATTATCTCGGCCATTCAACCCAAGGATTATTTTACTTGGTTAATGGAAGTTTTTCCAGCAGTCATTGGTTTTTGTTTGTTGTTTTTTACTTACCCCCAATTTAAATTTACAAACTTCACGTATGTTTTTATTTTAATTCATTCCTACATATTATTTGTAGGTGGGCACTATACTTATGCTGAAGTTCCTTTGTTTGATACCCTTAAAGACTGGTTACACCAAGATAGAAATAATTACGATAAAGTGGGGCATTTTGCACAAGGATTCGTACCAGCGCTTATTACATGTGAAATTTTAATTAGGAAAAATATTGTACTCAATAAAACTTGGCTGCCTGTTTTTACAGTAGCAATTTGCATGGCTATTTCCGTTTTGTATGAATTTCTAGAATGGGGTGTAGCATTAAGCACTGGAGAATCTGCAGATGCATTTTTGGGCACGCAAGGATACGTTTGGGATACGCAATCCGACATGTTGTATGCTACCACTGGTGCAATTTGTATGTTTTTATTTGTAGGCAAAAAACTCCGGCTTGAAATTGAAAAAAATTAATAATTATTTTCGTAACTTCAAATCATGAAAGTAATTCTTCTAGGATTTTTATTATTATTTACTGTTCCCTTAAATGCCCAGTTATATTCAATTAATAAAAAATTAGAAAACAAATCAATCGAAGGAATTAAACAATTTTTGATTGCTGAATTAGACGGTTTAAATCAAAATGATATTTCCCTAGAATTCACCTTTTCAAAACATACAAAACATTCAAAACATTTTTTATTCACTGTTTGTTTTCAAAATGTGCCCATCTACAATCATACCATTAAAATTTCTTTAGATAATCAATTTAATATTCTCTCTGTAAAAAAAGAATGCCCCAATCTTGCTCTGTTAGAAAGCTATAATGTAGAAAATGAATTAAATAAATGGAATAAAAAAAATATAGACCAAACAATTTTATCAAAATGGAATGACATTCAATTAGTTAAATCGAAACAACATCAAATTTATTTTGAAAATGAAAAACCACAAATTGTTTTACAATTAACTGCATGGAATCAATCGTTAGATGAAGCCATTTTAGTAAACTTGGATGGCGTCATTTTGAAAGAAATCAATTATGCTCGATATTTAATAAAAGATACCCTTGTTGCTGCAAAAGTATTCAAACCAGATCCTTTAACTACCTTAAACAAACTATATGGTGGTATATATATTGACAATAATGATGCCAATGATACCTGGATGAATAGTGCTTACTTTACTGTAAACTTGCCAATTTCTTATGATAACAGCAATCAAACATTTTCTTTAGAAAATGGATTTGTGCGAGTTGAGGATTTTGAAAGCCCGAATATTTCACCTACAACCAATGTGATTCCTGATTTTATTTTTACTCGAAATCAACCCGGTTTTGAAGAATGCAATATCGTATACCACATCACACAATTTCAAAATTATATTGCCTCTATTGGTTACGATACATTGTTAACTGGAGGCATTACAGCCGATGCACATGGACAATTTGGTACCGACAATTCAGTTTTTATGCGCAATGGAGGTAATCCAACGTTAAGTTTTGGAACGGGTGGCGTTGATGATGCAGAAGATGCAGATGTAATTATTCATGAATATTGTCATGGAATTAGTTGGAGCGCAAATGGAAATGATAATTTTAGTAATGAACGTGCTGGTTTAGATGAAGGATTAGCAGATTATTTTGCCACTTCATACTCTCGAAGTTTGAATACATATAATTGGCAAAATATGTTTAGCTGGGACGGTCATAATCCATTTTGGCCTGGAAGAATAGCAAATACTACTGCAAATTATGGAACCACTAACGACATTTATCGACTTGGCGAAATTTGGAACAGCGCAATGAGTGCAATCTCTACCAATTTAGGAAATACCATAACCGATCGATTAATGTTAGAGTCATTGCATTTTTTTACCAATAACACCACATTACCTGAAGCTGCAATGTATGTATTAAAAGCAGATTCTCTCTTATTTAATGGAATCAATACACCCACCATTTGCGCCCATTTTCAACTTAGAAATATTTTAAATTCAAGTTGTTTGCCCGTTTCAATAGCTGAAATTCAAAATTCCTCTTTATGCCAATTGATAAATACAATGGGGTTTGCAAAAGGAGAAAATCCACTTGCTGTAATATTTCAAAATTATACGAAAGGCAGTTATACAATCACAGACATGACGGGAAAAATAGTTTCACATGAACGATTTACTTCTATAAAAAGCATTGCAATTTCTCCAGAAAAATTTCATTTAGGTATTTATTTACTAACTCTAAAAATAGGTACGCAAACACAAACATTCAAAATTGCAAAATGGTAATTACATTTGCTTAATAATAAAGAAAAATTGAACAAAGAATTAATTTTTGAAACAGCACTAGAAACCATTGCAATAGAAACTCGTTCGATAGAGAAATTAAAATCATTTATAGATGATGATTTTTTATCCTCTGTAAAAACGATTCATGAAAGCAAAGGCCGATTAGTGATCAGTGGCATTGGGAAAAGTGCCATAATCGCACAAAAAATAGTAGCTACTTTAAACAGCACTGGAACACCTTCTATTTTTTTGCATGCAGCAGATGCAATTCATGGCGATTTGGGTATGTTACAAAATGATGATGTGGCAATGATTATTTCTAAAAGTGGAGAGAGCGAAGAAATAAAAGTATTGACTCCGTTAATAAAAAATTTTGGAAATCCTTTAATTGCTTTGTGTGGCAATGTACATTCATTTTTAGCAACTCATGCCGATTATATCATTAATTCAACTGTGGATGTAGAAGCTTGTCCGAATAATTTGGCACCTACTAGCAGTACCACCGCTCAATTAGTCATGGGTGATGCGCTTGCCGTTTGTTTATTAAAATTAAAAGGATTTGCACCCAAAGACTTTGCGAAATATCATCCTGGTGGCGCCTTAGGCAAACGCTTATATTTACTTGTACAGGATTTAAGTTCGAAAAATGAAATGCCAAAAGTATTTACTCATACGAATTTAAAAGATACCATTGTTGAAATTACAACGAAGCGATTGGGTACTACAGCTGTCTTACATGACGATGGAACTTTAGCTGGTATTATTACAGATGGTGATATCAGAAGAATGTTGGAAAAAGATTTAGATATTAAATCATCTACAGCTAAAGACATTATGAATCCGTCTCCGAAAACTATTCAACAAACCGAATTAGCAGTCCATGCATTGGATGTATTGCGCTCGAATAATATTTCGCAGCTACTTGTGTTAGATCAACAAAAATATGCTGGAGTCTTGCATATGCATGATATCATTCGAGAGGGAATTTTATAGTTGATTCGAAAGGGTTGTTGCACTCCTAACTTATCCGTATGATAATTTTAGTTGGCTTTCTTATATCTGTTTTTAAAATTCACTGACTTAGAAACAATAAAAAAGCTGACTAATTAAGTCAGCTTTTAAAAATATATATTGAGTATGAATTATTTTGTATTGGCTAATTTTTTTATCATGTCAAACAACTCATTCTCACCTCCTTCTTCATAACCAGTATGTTGGTATATTATTTTTCCATTTTGATCTACAATAATGGTGTAAGGAACATTTTGAAAATTGAGAGAGCGTTTCAAATCACTGTTAGGATCTAATAAAACTGGAAAATTCCAACCTTGAGATTTTGAATATGTTTTAACCATGGCAGTATTTCTCGAATCATCAATAGAAACCGTCATATAATTAAAATCTGCTTCTTTTTTCCAACTTTCTAATTTCCCTTTTATATTTTTTATTTCTTGTTTACAAGGCACACACCATGTAGCCCAAAAACTAACCAAGGTTACCTTCCCTTTTTCAAATGCCTCATTAAACGATATTTGTTTTCCATTTATATCACGAACTGTAGTAGTTGGTAATTCTTGTGTTTGAGCAAACATGGCTATTGAACCTAAAACGAACACAGCACTTAAAATTATTTTTTTAAACATGATTATTTATTTTTTGTTATTCAAATATAAGACTAATGCATTTATATAATGTTAAAAACGCAGTGGTTAATTAAATATTAATGTTTAAAATGTCGCATTTCAGTAATAACCATAGATAGCCCTTTGTCTACACAATATTGAATACTGTCTTTATCTCGAATACTTCCTCCAGGTTGAATAAATGCCTCAATCCCATTTTCATGGGCAATTTTTACGCAGTCATCAAAAGGGAAAAATGCATCGGATGCCAACACTGCGCCATTCAAATCAAATTCGAAATGCTTGGCTTTTTCAAAGGCATGACGCAAAGCATCAATTCGGGAGGTTTGTCCACAACCTTTTCCAATTAATTGTTTATTTTTAATTAAAGCGATTGCGTTCGATTTTAAATGTTTACAAATCATATTTGCAAAAGCTAAGTCTTCTTTTTCAGAAGCCGTTGTTTCTCTTCCTCCTACTTCTTTCCAAGTTACATAGTTGCCTTTATCAACTTGTTGAGAAATAGATCCATTTAATATTGTTTTTGTAGATGTGGGAGGCAATGTCACATCGTTCAACACCAATAAAATTCTATTTTTCTTTTGCTGAAGAATTTCCAATGCATCCGCATCAAAATTTTTCGCAATTAAAACTTCAAAAAAGATTTCATGAATAGCTTCTGCCACTTCTTTATTAATGATTCCGTTAGTCACTAAAACACCACCGAAAGCACTTTCGGGATCACCAGCCAAAGCGTTTTTCCAAGCTTCGATAAGGGTAGGTTTAGAAGCAATACCACAAACATTGGTATGTTTTATTATTCCAAATACGGGTTCTGCATTGATAGCAATTTCATGTATTAATTGAACGGCTGCATCTACATCCACTAAATTATTATACGACAACTCCTTGCCATGCATTTGAGTAAAAATTTCCTGCAAGTTTCCTGAGAAACTGGCAGATTGATGCGGATTTTCGCCATATCTCAATGGCGATGTTTGTATATTAAAATAATTTGAAATGGCAATGTCATAATCCATCACCACTTTAAATGCTTTTGCTGCAAAAGATTTGCGTTGTTCCAGAGTAGTTTCGCCATTTTGCGCGGATAATAGATTTTCTAAAACAGCATAGTCCTCTTTGGATGCAAGTACGGTTAAATCGCTAAAATTTTTAGCAGCCGCGCGAATCATTGATGGGCCGCCTATGTCGATTTTTTCAATAATTAATTTTTCTTCATTAGTACTAGCCAATGTTTCTTCAAAGGGGTATAAGTCTACAATGACTAAATCAATAGCAGGAATTTCATATTCCTTCATTTCTTGCAAATCTTGGTCCAAGTTTCTTCGACCCAAAATGCCTCCAAAAATTTTAGGATGCAAGGTCTTTACTCTTCCCCCTAAAATAGAAGGATAATTGGTAACCGATTCAACAGGAATACAGGGAATATTGAGGGCCTCTATAAATTGTTGTGTGCCTCCAGTTGAGTAAATGGTTACGTTTAGGTCGTGCAATTTTTGCACAAGCGTTTCTAACCCGTCTTTATAAAAAACGGAAATCAATGCGGAAGAAATTTTCTTGTTCATGAAAGTATTTGATAAATTATATAAAGTTGTGCAAAACTAATGAAAGCAAATTGGCTTTACAATTAAAAAGACAAACACTTATCATTCCATGACCATTTTCTTCACTATTTTTTTGAATATCTTTCCAATTACCCTATCCTTATTATTAAACACGGAAAGAAATCTATTTTTAATGTAAATTAAGATATCAAATAAGAGAAAGAATTGAAAAAAACAGATAATGGTGTTTTTTATTTTCTTGGATGATTAGCTTCTCTCGTAAATTCAAATGACTTTGTAATACTAAACACTACTTTAATACTATCTATAATTGTCCAAAATATCAGTGCTGAAATAAATATGATGAATAAATGAATGGTAAAATTTTTTGTTATGACACATGAATGAATGAACCATCTAATATGTGGTATGTCAATTGTTTTGAAAATATATAAAAGAATTATGGTGACCAATCCATAGATTGATAGTAATGAATTTTGTTTTAATTCTTTGATTAAACTATCCAAACCAATTTTAATACTTTCAATTTCAGAATCCGAGAATTGGGTACCATCTTTTTTAACCATTTTATATAATGATAAGTACAAGCTATTCACTGAACCTAAAAATATTCCTACAATTGCAATAGAGAGGCCTATTAATATGGATAGTGTATTGAAAAATATTTTATCCAATAATATTTCTAAAATTGTCTCTTTTGTCCAAAGACAAATAAAATAAGACAATATTCCTACAGTTGATGTTATAATTAATCTACTCATTTAATATGTCAAATATATTTTTCATTTTTTCAATAATAAAACCAATGTTATTAATAATAAAACCGGGCGAATCATCCTCTAAATCAAGTTCTTTATGCCTTAAATGTTCCGAGCTTTTATAACTTTTGGGTATATTATTTTGTAAAACTTTTAATGTCCAACTTCCTCCACCTGAATCTGCATAGTCTCTATAAGATTCCAGCTCTTCAGGATCGTATTTTAAAGATGCCCGATCGTTTCTGACGTCCACAGCAACCGTGGTCATGTTAGAAATTTCTTTTAGTGTAGTGAGCCATTCATTCGCTTTTTTACTACCACCAAATAAATTGGGTGCATTTAACTTAAATGCAATTTGATATATACCTTGTGAAGTTTTTAGTATTGACCAAAATTTATACTGATCAGCAATGAAATCTAGCTTTACAGTATATCCATAATTAGATAAGTTTTTATCAATTAATAATTTCAATACATTCTTTACATTATCGGATGTTGCAATATTTGTGCTTAACTGAGATGCAAAAATTTGATTTTCTTGATCTATAACAAAAAACAGTTTTTCCCAATTTTCAATATCTTTTTCAACAAAAAGTTTTCCATCTAAATTTATTATATGCGTATCTATACTTTTTAGAAAGTATCCTACTAGATATCGATTATCGACCGTTTGTTTAATTAATCTTACCGTGTACGTTTTATTATAATAAGTAACACTGGATTCATTTTTTAGCGCATATATAAATAAGTCTTTGGATTTGAAATTGTCTGGCAAATCAAATAATTCATTTTCGGCTTTAATTGAAAAATATCGTAGTCCAAATATTTGCATATAATTATCTCTTTAATTTCAGGGATTCAAAAAATTAAAATTCTTCATTGGTTTTCTGGCTCTGAGGCAACTCCCCTTTATGTGATTTATGAAATATAAAATTAGAGACTCTTTTGACAACAATGTATTTTTAGGTACTAATAAACTATTAGTTTTTACTAATAACTTATTAGTGTATTTTGTTAGCTTGTTCAATATATTTTTTATTACTCAAAATATTTTAATTAAATTCACTTTCTAATAATACATAAATACTACCTACTATGAAAAACAATAACTTGGCTAGCAACCTAAGGGTGCTTCGCTATTACAAACATTATTCTCAAAGCTATCTTGCACAAAAACTTGGGGTTTCTCAACCAGATTATAGCAATATTGAAAATGGAAAAACAGGCATTTGTCCTAAAAAAGAAAAAATTATAGAAGAAATTTATGAAATTAGTATAGCAGACTTAACCATATTTACTGAAGACGAAGCATTAGAATATATAATCAATAAAAAGAGACAGTTGATTTGATGAATTAAATTATTCAAATAACACGAACAAAATTTGTTATGAAATATGACTCTTTATAAATCAACCACAAAAGCCCCTTGCTCTGAAATATAATGAATAGGAGTGCTTATGCCTCTTAGATTTTCTTTGAATGCATTCATTTTCCAAGATGGTATGGAATTGTCAACAATGATTTGGTTTGTTTTAAAATGCAGATTAATCCACTCTTTGGTAGCAAAGCATTTTTTAGCAATGATCAAATAATCTATTTCTATTGGTTGGATAGTTGAAATATTTAAAGAATTGACAATGGCTATTTTTTTGCCAGACATCCTATACAATTGAATTGATTCGGTAATTTCCTTTTGTATAAAATGCCCACCCGTTTCTTTTGCTTGAAAAAAGATTTTACTAGGTGTAAACGTAAATTTATCATCGCCTTTGGAAGTGGAATGATAGGTAAAATAAATTTGATTGCCATTGACAAAACCCAAGGCACTTTGTTTGGGTAGGCTATAAACAATCATTTTTTGTTGTTGTAATTTTTCTTTTCGAATAATAAGAGTGCTTATTAAAAACACACACATAGCAATTAAAGAAGCAATGAGCGCATTGGCTTTTTTGTAATATATGTAAACTCCTAAAAAAATAATACACAAAAAAAGCAACATCACTTGCCACTCATTTACTTGAATGGCTGTCCAAGAAATAAATGAAAATTCGCTCATTTTTAAAACAACGAAATTTAAAAACAAAATACTTTTTGAAATAACCCCTCCCAGAATTTTTGCTAATGGTGTAAACCATGAAAATAAAATCAAACCTATTTCGGCATATAAAATCAAACCAGTCATGGGAATGGCTATTAAATTACTTACTAAAAAAAGTAACGGAAATTGATGAAAATAATAAATAATAATGGGAAGCGTTAGCACCTGTGCTGATAAGGTTCCAGCCATCAAGGACCATATTTTATGTAAAATATAATTTGAGAAATATTTTAGTTGATAGCATTTTTCAAAAAATATCAATATGCTTAAAACTGCAGTATAGGATAATTGAAAACCTACATCCAATAACCAAAATGGATTATAACATAATAAACAAAATGCGGATGCAGCTAAATTATTATATATAGACATTTTTCTATCTATAATTTCACCAATTCCTATAAAAGTAAACATGATGGCTGATCGAGTGACAGAGGGTGGCAATCCGGTTAAACAAGCAAACAACCACATTGTTAAAATGGCAATTACATAGGCTCCGATTTTTTTTCGTTTAAAAAATGGAATACAAAACAGCAACCAAATCATACTGCCATAAATCATCGCCATGTGCATACCAGAGATAGCGATAACATGCACAATACCAGTATTGGAGTACGACTGCCAAGTTTCATCATCTACATTTTTGCGATAGCCAATGAGCAATGCTTCTGCGATTCCTTTGGCGCTTGAATCGGTAATATATTGATTTAATATTTTTCGGGTATTGGAATTCCAACAATTAAAAAGGGATGTGCTTGTCGCGGTATTTTTATTGATAGATTGAAATTCATGCTCTCTTACATAGGCAGACTCATATATATTTCTTAGATGGCAATAATTGGCATAATTAAATGAACCCGGATTATTGGTATTTTTTATAGGTAGAAATTTTTGCTTAACTAAAATCCAATCACCTTCCTGTAGCTTTTTGCTCTTTTCATTTTTTTGAAAATATATAATGGCCTCGCCTTGAGTTTCAATGGAATTATTATGATCAATTAATTGTTTAATTTCAACAATGGCTTTGTAGGTTTTTGGTTTTGTTTCCAATGCTGAATTTAAGCGAACAAGAGCATATTCATAGTTATCTTTTTTTAATTGATACCCATTTTTCTTATTTTCAATAGCGGTTATATACGGTAATATATATCCAATTGAAATAATGAATGTATGAATTAAAATACCACTAATTATTTTTAGTTTGAATCGAGATCCTATTTTTAAAAATTGAAAACTTATGATGAAAACTAAACTCATTAAACCAAGCGTACAAGCCGGATAGATGAGTAATTTAGGAATCCAAACATAAGAGACAATTCCTAAAATCATAGGCAGAAGTAGACGTAGAAACGGAGATTGTTTCCAAGTAGGATTCATAGGATTGATTTATACGTAAATATATTCTTTTTTAAATAATGAAAAATAAATCCATTCATTTCTTTTAAAATCACCTACTAATCGACAACAAACGATTATAATCGACTATAAACAATTAAATACCGGCTCAGGGTTTTGTATCAGTACATCTTTGCATTATCAATTTATCGAAGACGTTTGAAGAATTGATTAAAATAATTTTAAAACCTTAAAAGAAAAAATCATGTACGCATTAAAAAACAAAGTTCAATTAATTGGACATTTAGGAAAAAATCCAGAAGTAAAAACCATTGATAATGGTAAAAAAGTAGCTCGAGTGAGTTTAGCCACTTCCGAAAGCTATAAAAACTTACAAGATGAAAAAGTTACTGAAACTCAATGGCACAATATAGTAGCTTGGGGTAAATTGGCTGAAATTTTGGAACAATATACCACCAAAGGAAGTGAAATTTGTGTGGAAGGAAAATTGAACTATAGGGACTATACTGACAAAGACGGAGTTAAAAGAAATACGACCGAAATTGTAGTCAATGAAATTTTATTATTAGATAAAAAAGGAAGTACCATTCAGGGTTAAAATTTTCTATCCACAGGAGAAGTATATCTAATTAGGATTGGGTTTAAACTCAATCCTATTTTTTAATGTACCATTTCTATAGCTCATACTTATAATTTTCAATCCTATTTTCCTAACAGCTGACATCTTTTACCTACATTTGAAGGCCTTTAAAAAATGACAACAGACAATCAAAACAAAATATTTAAGTTAGCTTATGGTTTTGTGAATGATACCAATTCGCATATATACCTGACTGGTAAAGCCGGTACAGGTAAAACAACTTTTTTGCGCTATGTAAAAATGAATTGTGAAAAAAACTTGGTAGTGGTTGCTCCTACAGGCGTCGCAGCTATTAATGCAGGTGGCGTAACGATGCATTCTTTTTTTCAGTTGCCTTTTAACCCTTTTATACCCAATGCACCTACTGGTTTCGGAATGAATGCCAACGTAGTTGATAAAAATACCTTATTGAAAAATATTCGTTTTAATAGTCAAAAACGAAAATTATTAGAGGAATTACAACTTTTAATTATTGATGAGGTCAGCATGCTTCGTGCAGATATGTTAGATGCCATTGACACTATTTTACGCTCTTTCAGACGAAACCAACGTCCGTTTGGTGGAGTGCAAATGTTATTTATAGGAGACCTTTACCAGTTGCCTCCTGTGGTAACAGACAATGACAAAGACCTATTTGATCAACATTATATAAGTCCCTTTTTTTTTCATGCTAAGGTTTTTGAACAAACTAAACCCTTGTTTGTAGAATTAAAAAAAATATACAGGCAAACAGAAGAAACGTTTATTGATTTATTAAATAAAGTACGCCATAATCGCTTAGAATTTGATGATTATGAATTATTAAATGAGCGATATAAACCGAACTTTAAAGGCGAAGCCAATCAATACATCACCCTTACCTCGCACAACTTTAAAGCAGATAAAATAAATGAACATGAGCTCAATATATTAAATGCTCGGATGCATGAATTTAAAGGTGAAATAAAAAATGATTTTGGCGAAAAACAATTGCCAACCGAAATGATTTTGCGTTTAAAAGAAGGCGCACAAGTCATGTTTATAAAAAATGATAGCAGCCCTGAAAAAAAATATTACAATGGAAAAATAGTTGTCATACATAAAATAAAAGACGATGAAATAACCGTACAATTTCCTGAAACTGGCGAATTATTGGTGCTGGAAAAAGAAACATGGGACAATGTAAGCTATGAACTCAACACGGAAAAAAATGAAATTGAAGAAAAAATATTAGGACAATTTATACAATATCCTTTGCGTTTAGCCTGGGCCATTACCATTCATAAAAGCCAAGGTTTAACGTTTGAAAAAGCCATCATTGATGCAGGGTATTCTTTCGCAGCAGGGCAAGTTTATGTGGCTTTGAGTAGATGTACTTCCTTAGAAGGCTTGGTTTTACATTCACCGATTACCGCAATATCTATTCACAGTGATGAACGTATCAATGAATTTGGACGAAATGAATTGCAAGAAGATGAATTAGAACGACAATTAAATGAGGATCGGAAATTATTTCAAGTAGAACGTTTGCAACGCTTGTTTCAATGGACAAAAATGATAGATGCAGCACAAGAGCTACATGATGAAACTATTGCCGTGACAGCAATTACAGATAAAAGCGAAGCTTCCGCATTTTGCAAATCCATCATCAATAAAACAAAAGAGCAAAAAGAAATTAGTCAAAAATTTCAGTCAGAGCTGCAAGCTTTAATGAATGACATGTTGATAAGCGATAATGCAACTAAATTGTTGCAACGAATGGAAAAAGCCATAGCATATTTTACTAGAATTATTTATGATGATTTAATAATGCCTTTGAGTAAATTTTTAGAAGGCCTGCAAAACAGATCAAGAATGCGAACCTATTTCGCCAAAGTACAAGAAATAGATATGATTTGGTGGCATAAAATAAATGAATTACAAAAAGCCAGTTTTAATGGAGAGTTGATCGCAAAAAATTTAAAACCCTATACCAAAGAAGAAGCTGTTAAAATTATCGTTCCGCCCAAAATAAAAAAAGGCGATAGCTCCAAAGATTCCTTAATTTATTATCAAGGGGGGAAAACAATTGATGAAATTGCTGAATTAAGAAAATTAGCTAAAAGCACTATTGAAGGGCATTTGTGTGAATATATACTTACTGGAGAATTAGGAATAGAAACCTTTTTAAATCCTGCTCAAATTCAAAAAATAAAAGAAACATACGAATCATCTACCGATGCTACAACCAAAGTCATTAAAGAAAAATTGAATGATGAATTCAGTTATGGGCAATTAAGAATGGCAGTGAACTATTTACTATTTAAAAAGGAAATTTCATTGATTGGAAAATTACCTCCTTTGCCAAAGAAATAAATTACATATCAACCCACTCATCGTTCAATAATTTGAAGATAAACAACGCAACATTTCCTATTAAAAATTATCTTTACTTCATGTTGAAATTAGAAAAACAACTTTTTCATTTGTTGGTGATTATGGCATTGAGTATCATCATCATTCCGAAATTTTATATAACCGGAGATGGCGCAAGCCATGTGTATAATGCTAAAGTGTTATTTGATTATCTATTTGGAGACGAACGAGCATTTTACAAAACATTTTATCAAATCAATAGAGGCCTTGATCCCAATTGGATGAGTCACTTACTGATTGGATTTTTTTTGCAAATTTTTCCTGCTTGGTTAGCTGATAAATTATTTCAAATTGTTTATGTGCTTACGTTTGCATATGGTTTTCGTTATTTAATAAAATCAATAAATACTGAAAATACATTTTTAAGTTTTCTGTTTTTTCCCTTTTTATTTTCCCTCCCTTTTCAACAAGGATTTTATAATTATGTTTTGGCATTGGCGTTCTTATTTTGGACAGTAGGATATTATATCAATCATAGAAATGAGGTTCAAAGTCCAATACAACAATTGAATCTTTGTATTTTGCTACTGCTCATGTCGTTCACACATGGCATGCCAACGATTTATGCTATGATACTGATTGGGCTCATTTGGTTGACCGACAATTTTAAATTTATCATTCCTTTTGATTTTAAAAAACTGCTCAATTCTTTTTCAAAATTGATATTGCTATTGATGCCAATAATCATATTGATGTTTGCATTTATTGTAAAAAAAGGATTTGAAACGGTACCACATGAATGGACTTTATCTGAAAAATTAATTCATTTTCTACAATTTTATACGTCAAAAAGTACTCGAAACATTGAACAATATCCTGCAATGGCCGTTGGGATTTTGTTATTGATTTATTTAATCCTTTTCTTTATTTCTCAGAGACAAAAAAAGAACATTCATTCAATGTTGGGCTATGTATTTCTCGTTTTTGGACTTTATCTTTTTTATGCCTATTTAACCTGCCCACACAGCATTGGTGGTGCAGGTTCTATCGATATTCGATTAGCTTCTTTACCTCCCATATTGTTGATTTTATTTTTTGCTACAAAACAATGGAATGCAAAAAGCAAACAGCTTTTTATTGTTGTTTCGATGCTGATTTCTACTACGTTTTTAGTCATTCGTTTTCCTTATGTAATGAGGGCAAATACAATAGGAAAAGAAATGATGCAAGCAGGTAACTTCATTCATGACAAAAGTGTGGTTTTGAATTTACATTTTAATGATTGGCAAACCTTGAAATCGGGCGATAGTCTCTTTCAAATTGATGGATCATTTATTCATTTCACTGATTTTTTAGGTGCTGAAAAAAATAAACATTTAATTATGTTGATGAATTACGAAGCCGAAATTTATTATTTTCCAGTAAATTGGCGACCTAATAAAAATCCAAGGGAAACCCTAAAAACAATGTTGCCAGGTACTTATCCTCCATGTGGCGATTATCATTTATATGAAAAAAACACCCATCAAAATATTGATTATGTTTTATTCCAAAATTGGAACATTGATTACAGAAAGGAATCCTGTATTGATTCTACACTGAAAATTATTGAATCCAATTTCACTAAAGTGTTTGAAAGTGAAAATCAATATGTGGTAGTTTACAAGAGGAAATAATTTTACATCTCAAAATCTAACATCAGTTTATCTTTCAATAAACGCAATGAAGGATTTCGTTCTGCCATTAATTCAAATATTTCACGGGTACTTAAAATAGTATTGTCTGCATCCTTTTCAGTAATTGCTTTTTCTGTAATAATCACATTCATAGCCTCATTCTGATATTTACGTTTAAACCAATCTAATAGTGTTAACCGCTCTGCAGTTAAATAATCATATACCGAAAGATTAGCTTGCACTTCAATATGATTGTCAGTGAAAACAAATTCACTCTCTAACAACATATTTTTTGAAATTACTTTTTTGGCAAACATAATATCTACCAACTCCAGCCATAAAGGTTGAATATTTTCTTGTGTTGGTTGAATTTTTTCTTTACTAACTTGATTGGCTAATTGTTCTTTAATCGTATTTTTTAAACTACTTAAACCACTTAGTGACACATTGTGAGTTTCTCTCGGTTTAGGAATTTCTACAGAGGATTGCAGTGGTAAATTTTGTGTAATTGTAGGTTCTTCTACAATAGTTGGAAGGGGAGTTATTACTTTTACCTCTTCTAAAATAGGAATTACATTTTTCAATTCAGTAGGTAATATATTTTTACCCCTTCGAATGATGGTCTCAATCTCAATTAAGATTTTTTTTTTAAAAGCGAACCATCTTCGTCGCTCAAAACTTGAATGGCATTGCTTAAATAATTTAATTTTATTAATGCCAATTCTACATGTAAACGTTTATTGCGAGATTGTTTAAAACCAATTTCAGATTGGTTGGTAATCGAAATTCCATTGATGATGTAAGCATTACTCACTTGGTTTGCTTGCGTGTAGTATTTTGCTTTAATATTATCGGGCAAGTCCATTAGTTTAGCTACTCTAGCATCTTTACACATTAGTAAATTTCTGAAATGCTCTGTCAAACCATTTAAAAACATATCGCCTTCAAAACCTTTATTATTAATTTCATCAAACAACAACATCACACCCACCATGTCTTGCATCATGAGTGATTCTATCAATTTAAAATAATAATCGTAATCTAAAATATTTAAATTTTCAACAGTTGATGTGTAGGTAATTTTATCATTACTAAAACTTGCAATTTTATCCATGATAGACAATGCATCACGCATACAACCTTCGCTTTTTTGGGCAATTAAATGCAAGGCATCTTTTTCAGATTCGATGTTTTCTTTTACACAAATTTCTTGCAAATGTTCAACCGTATCTTTTGTAGTAATTCGATTAAAATCAAATATTTGACAACGAGATAAAATCGTTGGTAAAATTTTATGCTTCTCGGTAGTCGCTAAAATAAATATTGCATATGATGGTGGCTCCTCTAATGTTTTCAAAAAAGCATTGAAAGCTTGAGGAGATAACATATGAACCTCATCAATAATATAGACTTTGTATTTTACGTCACCTTGTGGTAAAATT
>CANGUS010000007.1 GCA_947457085.1 Bacteroidota bacterium | reverse complement strand
GTTGAAATTGAATGGATGTTGCAATCTCCATTGGCTTGACAGCCATCATTGCAAAGCTTGTAAAATCAAATGCAAATTTTGAAGCTATTTGTTCGTCAGAGATTTTGACTGTTTTTACTTCATCTTTACAGCAATCGTCTTTACTTGTTTTTTTAATTTCTTTTACATCATCACAACAACAACTTGCTTTTTCAAATAAATTCAGCGAAGCCAAATTCCCACTGCAATAATGTAATGAAACTACCAATCCCAAGGAGAAGAAAAGATAGATGCTTAAAAACGATATGGATAAAAAACGCTTCAATGAAGTACAAAAATAGGCAATCTATTTTAAAGTGAAGCCAATAAAAAAACCTCTTTATTAAAAAAATAAAGAGGTTTTTGATAAATTTAATCAGAACCCTCCTTTGGAGGGCAGGGAGGCATTTAAATATCCAATGTGCTTAACACATCATTCATGTTTCTTACTGCATCTGCCGATTTATTGAAAGCCGCTTGTTCTGCTTCGTTTAATTTGTAATCAACGATTGACTCCCAACCATTGCGACCAACGATTACTGGAACGCCCATGCAAATGTCGCTTTGTCCATATTCGCCTTCTAACAATACGCTACAAGGAATAATACGGCGTTCATTGCGCAAAATGCTTTCCACTAAAAATGCGCCAGCAGCTCCTGGTGCATACCATGCACTTGTTCCTAATAAGCCAGTCAAAGTAGCGCCACCCACCATGGTGTCTGCAGCCACTTTAGCCAAGGTTTCTTCAGAAGCAAAGTTTGAAACCGGCATACCCATATAAGTCGCTAAACGCGTTAACGGAATCATGGTTGTATCGCCATGGCCTCCGATAACCGATGCATTTAAATCGTTTGGAGAACAGTTTAAGGCATTTGCCAAATTGTAACGGTAACGAGCACTGTCTAAAGCGCCCCCCATTCCAATAATTCGGTGTTTAGGCAAACCAGTAGCTTTCAATGCCAAATAAGTCATTGTGTCCATTGGATTAGAAATCACAATAATAATGGCATTTGGGCTATGTTCTAATATATTTTTAGCAACTGTTTTTACAATTCCTGCATTGATGCCAATCAACTCTTCACGCGTCATGCCTGGTTTACGAGGAATGCCTGAAGTGATTACACATACGTCGGTTCCAGCAGTTTTGCTGTAGTCGTTTGTGCTACCCGTTATTTTTGTATCAAAACCTTCTAATTGAGCGGTTTGCATTAAGTCCATAGCTTTTCCTTCTGCAAAACCTTCTTTAATATCAACGATTACTAATTCGTCGCACAATTGTTTACGAGCGATATTGTCTGCACATGTTGCGCCCACTGCACCTGCACCTACTACTGTTACTTTCATAATTTTGTTTATAAATTTAAGTGTTTAATAAAATGTGCTGCAAAGATAGGGAGTAGATTTTAGATTTAAGGTGCAAGTAGATGATTTTATGCAGCTTATTTGAGGTTGGGGAAATAAAAAGGGTTCCCAACCGATGAATCTTAAAATGAGCAATGCATTTTAGAATACATCGGAAAGGCTCCTAAAATACGTAGTAAATAGTTGGATATTAGGAGATTGGCCTATAAATTTGATGAAATTTGGATATCTGAAATGAAAATAAATGTTGATAGCTCTGCCTTATAATGTGCGACTTTAATCAACAGGAAATGGTATTTACATCATTAAAAATGACTAATAATATATCATATCTGACATTGCAAGTTCAAATAATAAACATCAATTTTGTAAATTCTAAAAAAATAAAAATGAAAAATAAAATTTTAATGCTAATTGCTTTTGCAACATTAGGATTGACTTTTGCTACTTTGGCGCAAGTGCCAAATTACATACCCACCAATGGTTTGGTTGGCTATTGGCCATTTAATGGCAACGCGAATGATGAAAGTGGAAATGGGAATCATGGAACGGTGAATGGAGCGACATTAACTAGTGACCGATTTGGGAATATAAATAAGGCGTATAGTTTTGATGGAACCACCAGTTATATTCAATGTCAAAATGCAGGCCCAACAGGTAATCCAGTTATAACATTTACATGTTGGGTAAAAACTGCATCAACAAATTATGGAAATATAATAAGCTATGGGGGAAACTCCCAAAGTGGTCAGGATTTTAGAGTTTTTATAAATGGAAACTGTCCAAATAGTTTTGCATTTGACACTTATGATAATCAAAAGGCTAAAGTATCTACATTTAATAATAGCTGGGATTTTTATTGTGTATTATATGATGGAGGCATAGGAAATAATACTACAGTTGCAAGTTTTTATAAAAATGGAATTTTAATGACAACAGAATGCTTCAATGTAAATATTTCATCGACAAATATTTCTAATTTGATTCCGATTACATTTGGCAAATATCATGGAACACTACCAGCCAATCCAACTGGCTTTTATGATGGCGTTTTAGATGACATAGGTATATGGAATCGTGCCCTTACCCAGCAAGAAATCACAGCATTGTATTTAAGCGGTCAGCCTTGTCCAAGCATTGCAACTATACAAGGTCCAAACAATGTTAACATTGGTAATACCATTACGTTGACAGACTCTACAGTTAATGGAACTTGGAGTTCATCGAACACTACCGTTGCTACTATTAATTCAAATGGTGTTGTAACAGGTCATACAGTTGGCACAACAATTATTTCTTACATCGCAACAACATCATGCGGACTAGATACGGCAACTTATGCAATAACAGTAAATGCAAATCCATGTTTACCTAATTACGTTCCAACTAATGGGTTGGTAGGTTGGTGGCCTTTTTGTGGTAATGCCAATGACGAAAGTTGGAATGGGAATAATGGAACGGTTTATGGCGCTTCATTAACGGTAGATAGGAATGGGAATGCGAATAGTGCGTATAGTTTTGATGGGGTGACGAATAAAATTATTGTGTCCAATAGTAGTGGATTCAATTTTCAATCGAATAATTCTTTTAGTGTCAGTTATTGGCTCAAATTAACAACCTTTAGTGGAACAGTTAATATAGCTTTTGATAAACAGTCAAGCCTCGGAAACAGTCAAGTCGGTTGGAACTCATTTATTGAACCCAATAATTACACTAACTTTTATTTACACAATGGATTTGGTGGGTTAAATGCATGTAATTACGGCCTTATTCAAGTAAGTCAATGGTTTCATATAGTGCAAACTTGGGGAAATAACATTGCTAATGTGTACCTTAATGGTCAACTCATTGGTTCGACCCAATATACAGATGTTGTTGGTGATAATCTTGAAAATTTGATAATTGGTAATAGCGATTTTACACCACCTGGTACTGGAATCAATGGTTTGATGGACGACATCGGAATTTGGAATCGTGCATTAACACAACAAGAAATTACGTCACTTTATTTAAGCAGTCAGCCTTGTCCAAGCATTGCAACAATACAAGGTCCAAATAATGTTAACATTGGTAATACAATTACGTTGACAGACTCTACAGTTAATGGAACTTGGAGTTCATCGAACACTACCGTTGCTACTATTAATCCAAATGGTGTTGTAACAGGTCATACAATAGGCACAACAATTATTTCTTATATTGCAACAACACCATGCGGACTAGATACGGCAACTTATGCAATTACAGTGAATGCAAATCCTTGTTTACCTAATTACATTCCAACTAATGGTTTGGTAGGTTATTGGCCATTCTGCGGTAATGCCAACGATGAAAGTGGAAATGGAAATAATGGAACGGTGAATGGCGCTACCTTGACTAATGATAGAAACGGTAATGCGAATAGTGCGTTTGTATTCAATGGTAGTAGTTCAACAATTAATTGTTCTAATTCATCAATTCCGAAAAATAGTTCATTTTCCATTTCATTCTGGGTAAAACCAACATCTGTTTCAGGTATTCAAGAGTTTTTTCACCAAAATGTTTGGCCAGGAGCATTTTATGTAGGTATGAATGGCGGTTACATGCGATGTGGTGATTATTGGCAAAATACAGGTGTATATGTAAATCCGTCACAATGGCAACACTTTATTATTGTCCGGAACTATATGAACAATGTAGAAATTTATTTAAATGGGACATTGCAAACATCGTTAGGTACTGATATTATATTGGGCGGCAGTGCAACAGACCCCTTAGTTTTTGGTAAACAATATGGTAGTAATGGGGAATTTTACAATGGTATTCTCGACGACATCGGCATTTGGAATCGAGCATTAACACAACAAGAAATTACCGCATTATATACATCTTCATCAACACCAACTTGTACTTTCTCAAGCAATCACTTTGCGCAAGATACTTTTGCTGTATGTGGTTCAAGTTATACTTTATCAGCAGGTACAGGCTATAGTAATTATAATTGGAATACAGGTGCTACTACTTCATCTATTACGGTTACTAATTCAGGTTGGTACAAATGTACTGTAAGTAACAGTACAGGTTGCACTGCTAGTGACAGTGTGTATGTTAGTTTGGTAAATGTAAACATTTTACAAAATGATACTACGGTTTGTGCAGGTACTCAATTATCACTAAATGCTGCATCAACCAGTAGCTCCAGCGCATCAATATGTTCTTCTTCTGCTTTACCAAGTAATTTGCAACAAGGCTTAGTCGGTTATTGGCCATTCTGTGGCAATGCCAATGATGCAAGTGGCAATGGAAACAATGGAACGGTAAATGGAGCTACTTTAACTACAGACCGTTTTGGTAATGTGAATAGTGCTTATAGTTTTGATGGAGTGAATGATGAAATTTCAGCTAATATCCCATTATTGCCTATTGGAAATAGTAATAGGACTTTAGTAACTTGGATAAATACCAATGTTTCGGGATTTAATTATAACAATTCCCATCCCTATTTAGGAACAATTGCAGCTTATGGGAATTCTGCTGGTGGAAATGTAATTTTTCCTCAAATGATTGAGAATAATAATTTTAAAGCATATTTTGAGTCAGGCTCATCATCTAATCAATTATTTAGTAACACTGCAATAAATAATGGTGATTGGCATTGTATAGTAACTACATTTAATGGTTTAAATGTAAAAATGTATATTGATGGAGTATTAAATGCAACAACTAGCAATATAACTTTAATAACTGCAAATAGTGTATTTGGTATAGGATATTGTCCTTGGGCAAATATTCATTTTCAAGGTAAAATTGATGACATATCAATTTATAATCGGGCACTTACTTCTCAAGAAATTACTCAACTATATAATATAGGCAACCAAACTACTACCTATCTTTGGTCAACTGGTGATACAACTGCAAACATCAATGTAAATCCAACACAAACCACTACTTATTATTGTACTGTAAGCAATGGCATTACAAGTTGCACTGATAGTGTAACGGTAACCGTAAATCCTTTGCCAACAAACATTTTTGCACAAGATACCATTGCTGCATGTGGTTCTAGCTATACTTTATCAGCAAGTGCAGGTTATAGTAATTACAATTGGAATACTGGTGCTACTACATCATCTATTGCAGTTAATAATTCAGGCTGGTATACCTGTTCCGTAACCAATAATTTAGGTTGCGCCGCAAGCGACAGTATTTACCTTACTATCAATCCATTGCCAACGGTAACAGCCAACGCAAGTGCAACAACAGTTTGTGCAGGTAATTGGGTAACCTTAACAGGCGGTGGAGCGAATACTTATGCATGGTCAGGTGGTATAACCAATGGTGTAAGCTTTGTACCAACAGCGACTACAACGTATACCGTAACAGGAACAGATGTAAATGGTTGCACGAATACAGCAACCCAAACGATTACAGTCAATGCATTACCAACCGTAACAGCGAATGCCAGTGCAACAACCGTTTGTGCAGGAAATACGGTTACCTTAACAGGTGGAGGAGCGAATACTTACACATGGACTGGTGGTATAACCAATGGCGTAAGCTTTGTACCAACAGCGACTACAACGTATACGGTAACAGGAATAGATGTAAATGGTTGCACGAATACAGCAACCCAAACGATTACAGTCAATGCATTGCCAATGGTAACAGCCAATGCAAGCGCAACAACCGTTTGTGCCGGTACTTCGGTAACCTTAACAGGCGGAGGAGCGAATACTTACACATGGACTGGTGGTGTAACCAATGGCGTAAGCTTTGTACCAACAGCGACTACAACGTATACAGTAACAGGAACAGATGTAAATGGTTGTACGAACACAGCAACTAAAACGATTACAGTCAATGCATTACCAACCGTAACAGCCAATGCCAGTGCAACAACAGTTTGTGCTGGTACTTCGGTAACTTTAACAGGTGGTGGAGCGAATACTTATGCATGGTCAGGTGGTATAACCAATGGCGTAAGCTTTGTACCAACAGCGACTACAATTTATACGGTAACAGGTACAGATGTAAATGGTTGCACGAATACAGCAACCCAAACCATTACAGTTAACGCATTACCAATCGTAATAGCAAACGCAAGCGCAACAACAGTTTGTACTGGAAACTCTGTTACTTTAACAGGAGGTGGCGCAAATACTTATACATGGACTGGCGGTGTAACCAATGGTATAAGCTTTGTACCAACAGCAACAACAATTTATACGGTAACAGGAACAGATGTAAATGGTTGCACAAATACAGCAACCCAAACGATTACAGTCAATGCGTTACCAACCGTAACTGCGAATGCAAGTGCAACAACCGTTTGTGCAGGAAATACGGTAACCTTAACTAGTGGAGGAGCGAATACTTACACATGGAGTGGTGGTGTAACCAATGGCGTAAGCTTTGTACCAACAGCTACCACAACGTATACGGTAACAGGAACAGATGTAAATGGTTGTACAAATACCGCAACTCAAACGATTGCAGTCAATGCATTGCCAACGGTAACAGCAAACGCAAGTGCAACAACAGTTTGTGCTGGTACTTCGGTAACCTTAACAGGTGGTGGCGCTAATGCCTATACATGGACTGGTGGTGTAACCAATGGCATAAGCTTTGTACCAACAGCGTCTACAACGTATACAGTAACGGGGACAGATGTCAATGGTTGCACGAATACAGCAACAATTAATATAGGCTTACAAACCGCTTCATCGATTAGTGTGTTAAATACAACAAATGCCAGTTGTAATCCAGGATGTGATGGAACAGCAACGATGGATAATATACCAAATATGGTTTATTCAATCATTCCAGCTGTTATTCCTCCAATAGTAGGGAATAATATCAGTGGCTTATGTTCAGGCACTACATACACTATAACAGGTACATCAAGTGTGACTGGATGCACATCTACTACATCCGTAACTATAGGCACAGTAAGTGGTCCTGTCGCACCGACAATTCTATCAAGCACACCCGCAAGTTGTAATCCGGGTTGTAATGGTATTGTAATTTTATATAGTCCCGTTACAATGGTATATTCTGTCTCTCCATCAGGTCCATTAGTAACAGGAAATAAAATATCAGCTTTGTGTGCTGGAACAGTATATACAGTAACAGGCACTGATGTAAACGGTTGTACTGTAACTACTACAATTAGCGTAGGTACATATCCAAATCCTCCAGCTCCAACGAGTGTCGTTACATCAAATGCGACATGCGTACCGGGATGTGATGGAGTTGTAACCATGAGTCCACCAATTGATCTGACATATACAGTAAGTCCTGGTGGCACAGCAATAGCAAATGTGATAGAAGGTTTATGTGATGGTGTAATCTATACTGTAACCGGTACAGACATAATGGGTTGTACAGCAACAACTACAATTAGTGTAGGTTCACAAACAGCGTCACCAATCAGTGTATTAAACACAGCGAATGCAAGTTGTAATGCAGGCTGTGATGGAACAGCGACTATGAGTAATGTTCTAAATATGACTTATTCAATTAACCCATCAGTAATCCCACCTATTGTAGGCAATGTTATCACAGGTTTGTGTGCAGGCACCACATATACAATAACAGGTACTTCCAGTGTGACCGGTTGTACTTCTACAACAACATTGACAATTTCATCAAACCCACTGCCAACGGTAACAGCGAACGCCAGTGCAACAACAGTTTGTGCTGGAAATACGGTTACCTTAACAGGCGGAGGAGCGAATACTTATACATGGAGTGGTGGTGTTACGAATGGAGTAAGCTTTGTCCCAACAACAACCACAACCTATACAGTAACGGGGACTGATGTAAATGGTTGTACGAATACAGCGACTAAAACCATTACAGTAAATGCGTTGCCAATATTAGTTATTTCAGCATCAAAACAATTATATTGTGAGAAAGATACAGTAGGAATACTTACAGGAAATCCTATTGGAGGAGTTTGGAGTGGAGTAGGTGTTTCGGGGAATACATTTAATCCAACTGTTGCTGGTCTAGGCTCTTTTTATGTAGTATATACCTATACAGCTACGAATGGTTGTACCAATAAAGATTCCTTGTTGATGAAAGTAACTTCTTGCTTAGGCGTTGATGATGTTTCAGATGAGAATCTATTCAGTGTGTATCCAAATCCAACAACGAGTGAAATCAATGTAAAAACGGATGTTCAATTAATAGGTTCAGACTTCGTTCTTTATGACAATGCAGGGAATGTATTACGAAGAGGAAAAATAAAATCAGAGAATACATTGATTAAATTGTCTGATTACTCAGCAGGGGTTTATTACTTTACAGTTGTCAATCCATTGTATGGCAAACATTCAATTAAAGTAATAAAAGAGTAAAAGATAAAAGATTATAGGAGGGTTTAACTCAAAAAATAAATAGGGTTTCAGTGCATACTGAAACCCTTTTTGTTGTGGTCCCACTTGGACTTGAACCAAGGACCCCCTGATTATGAGGGACTCAAAAGTCATTCAATAAATCTCACAAAATGGTTGTTTTTAAAGGGTTTCACGGTTTTTACATGAGTTGGATTATTACCAATTAATACCAAATAGTACCATTTACACCTCTAAATCTTGCATAATTACTGCACATTATTAATGTACATTATTGTGGTAGAAGTGAATTGTTCTTTATTAAATCTTTGTATTCAAAACTCGAAAGGTATTTTTGTGTCACAATAATATTTGAATGACCCATTTGCTCGCTTATATACCCAATTGGAACTCCTTTGTTTTTTAGAGTCGTTGCATAGGCGTAGCGAGCAGTTTTACAAATTAATGGTTCAGAAAAATTCAACCTACGTCCGATTTGTTTTAAATTTAGATTAAGCAATTTTGCAATCTTTTTGTTCTTATTGTGGATTGTTTGTAAGGTTGCACCTTCCTTTAAGTAACCTAGTAAATAGGGACTATTCTTATCTCCATGTTTATCAATTAATTTTCGGAGACCAGGAATGATTGGAATTCTAATCGGTGTTGGGTTATTTCTACTGGTGTTTTTCGTTTTTTGCCGAAATAATACTATTGAATCTTCAGTCAAATTTTCCCATTTCAACTGAAGTAGGTCGATGAAGTTTAAGCCGTTGCAATAGTATAGTATCAACCAAATATCACGTGACTTCTCCTCCTGGGGAGTCAAAAATTCTATGCAATTAACAAGCGACTCTATCTCAGCAATAGTGTGAGTTCTTTTGTCCCTAACCTTGTGTGGGATGCTATACTTTCCTCTGCCGAAAGGATATTTGTAATCAATACCAACCAGTTCTTGGTTAATTGCAGCATTGATTACAGCACGAAGATTTCTCATATTGATTCCCAACGTGGCTGTTAAATTTCCGTTCGACCTGTTCAACATCCAAAGTTCAAATTCTTTAAGAAATCCTGGATTGACATCTTTGATTTGTGCATTAGCTCTAAATTTTTTCAAGCTGTTTAATGTAACCTTGTAGGTATTTGCGCCAGAGATTTGTCCGTTCGCTTTTTTGGACATAATAGTTTCGTTAAATCTATCATCCAAAAAAAGAGAAATTGGTTTGGAGTTGGTGTCGTTTTCCTTCAACATAGATTTGAATCTAACCCAATCGAAAGGGTGCAACAAACTTATTATAGATTCTGCTTTTTGAAGGATAGACGTGGCCTTTATTTTATGTGGCAATGTTTCTGCTGTTGGTGGTCCCTCAAAAATTTCTCGATATTCTTTGATAGTATATTTTGTTCCGAGGCCAATAAACCAAGTTTTTTTACCAAAAATTACGAGCAAGGACAAGGTGAACCTATCACCTTTTCGAGGAGTCCTTTTGTCTAGTGTTAATGAAATTCTAGCATTACTCATAGTCTTGGTAATGGTAAGGTCGTATTAAGCACTGGAACGCTACTAGTACTTTTTCTCTTGAAATACTCTATTAACTCAAGTCTATCGAATATTATTTTTTTTCCCATTCTTAAATGCGGAAGTTTACCTTCTTGCGCTAATTTATATAGAAAACTTGAACTTACGTTCAAAATTTTGGCGGCATTTTTGACAGTTAGAAATTCAATATTTGACATAGAAAAACTGGTTACCTATTCACCAGTAGGTTTTTTTAAATATTATAGTTAATTCACAGATTGAAGGTTTCCCAAAGACCTTCATTTAACGTGGTTTTTAGGTCGATTTTTGGGATTAAACACCACCGGAGAAGAAAACCTTTGTCCGGGGTGTAAATCCTCCTGTATTGTCACTTACGGCAAATTATGCGGCAACTGATGATATCGAAATTAGATAATTTCATCGCTTCTATAATATTATTTGATATGTTACAAAGCACTCTTTCAGACTCTTTACTACCTGCAACACTGCCACCTGTATAATCACAAGTTTCAGCTAGTAGATATATTTTTAAATGATAACAAATTTTCTCAGCAACCCTAAATGAAATATAATTTTGAATTTTTTCAATTATCATTTTTTCTGTATATTCATCTAGATTGTAATATTTTTCAAAAATGTAACCAAAGGTAAACGCTTCCAAAATCAACAACCTAGTTTCAATATTGATTTGGTCAATTTCCTTAAGCATATTATACCAATGATAGTTAATATATGCTTTTTCTTTTCGCGTTTCATGGTCCATCAATTCCAAATATTCTTGACTTACGTGTGAACTTTTGTTTCTGTTGTATTGGTCTATTACTTCATTCAGACAACTTTTTGTATTTAATTTTCTTATTGACATATTATTGTATTTTTAATTGTGTAAATTTCATTCCGATAATGAAATAGTGCTCTAGAATGGAATCCGGTATCCAAATACCTTTTCTTTTGTTTTTTCTCATTTTTTAACTTTTTATAAATTATAAACAATAAATTTCAAAAAACGAAATCCGGATAGAAAAAAAATGAAAATCGTATAATGGTGTAATACTTTTACTATCATACGATGTATTTATAAGAATGAAAAACAATGAATACAACAAACACCTGGTGATTAGAATTAATGAATCACAACTCAAGTACATCAAAATGAACCAGGAGAATCATCACAACCTAAAAATTACAAAAAGTGAAGTGGTAAGAACCATCTTGGAAGAAAAAATGAAAAACGACATTGAAAAATCTAACAGTAAAAGAGTTAAATAGGGATGATTTTCCTGTAAAGGATTATGACAACTACCGATTGGATTTGGATGAACTATTCTATCCGGATAACACACCAACGCAGTTGGAAATTGAAGTTGCTCTACTAATAATGGAAGAATTGAAGATAGACGATGATACAGAGGTCATCGAATTTCGAGCAACTGCACTAACACTAGTATCATTCATTTTAAACCTCAACAGAAAAGTGGCAGTTCTGAAATCGGAAAGGGAGTAAGTAATAAAACCTATTCAGCTAGTAAAAAAATCTGGAAAAATTTAAAATCACTAATTGTATTACATTCTGTAGATAAGGATTTTTTCGAAAAGTTAAATTTCGGGATTCTTACTCGATATTATAACGTAAATCTACTGTATATAAGGGGCAATACGGCAGGACTCCCTGCCGGGGAGAGCTGTTACAGGTGGGGACGGTAGGGGTTATTCAGTTTGGCAAATTTGAACATTTTTGTAACAGCATTTATCTAACTGATTTAATTTCCAACATTATGGAAAGGTTGCACCGTTTGTCCTACAGTATTTTTTTCTCGATTATGGCTTTCAAAAGTTTAACCTCCTCTTCTAAATTTTCTATATATTTGGATTGCAACTCATTCCCATTGAAATTAATAATTTCAGATTTCGCTCCAACTCCCTGCACCAAGTCATTATTGGAAATATTAAAAATTTGGGATGAATCAAAATTCATTAATTGGAGAACTCCTACTTCCAATATTTTCGCAATCTCTACAATTCTTGAAATCGTTAAGTCAATCTCTCCTCGTTCAATTTTTGAGTAGTTTGAAAGTGACATATTTAATTCGCTCGCAATTTTTTCTCGAGTAATATTTTTGAGTTCGCGGAACTTTTTTATGTTTTCAGATATTTGCATGGTCGTAAAAGTAATTAAATAATCATTATAATAGCAAAATACAACTGTTTTTTTTTTATTAGTCAAATTTTGAACATTTTCTTTGTAAAAATTCAAAATATATAAAAAATGAAAAAAATACTAGTTATTTCAACATTCTTGATTTTCACAATCAACAGTTTTGCCCAAAACAAAAATATTAAAACTCAAAAAGAAGACAACTCGGGTGTAGTAATCGCATCAGATGAGACATTAAATAATCCAGCAATTAGAATTAGAACAGGTTCTAGAGAATTCTTTTTAAAAAACAAAACCGCTGTTACTGTCAAAACAAAAACCGGTGAGAAATTTAAAAGCTGTATCAAAGAAATTCATCCCAATTATATGATTTTGATGAAAAATGCTACTGAGGTTAATTATAACGACATAAAGAAGATAAGAATATTTCCACATCGTAGATTTTTGGCTAGAATTTTAATTCCGAGCCTTTATCCAATTTATTATGTTGCTCAATCTAAATCTTTATTTATGAACACCAGTAAATGTAAAAAGAAGATTCAAGAAATTAAAGTTGTAAATAAATATCGACAATTCATTTTTGGAAAAGATGACTGTAATTTAAATTAGAATTAAATATTTCATAAATAATCAAATCTCTGTCAAAAATTTAAATAAAAATTTAAAAAATAATGAAATCAAAAATACAAAATCTCTCCTTTTATCTTTTAATAACTGTAGTATTATCTTTTTCTATCCAATCTTGTTCTTCATTATTTTATTCAAAGAAAATGAGAGAAAAAAATAACACTGTTTTGATAAAATCTAACGTAAAAGATTTTGATTTTAATAACCAAAAAAAAGGAAATAAGACTCCATATTATTTCACTGGTTCAAATTCATTATTAATACACAAATTAAATTACAGAAGTACGTTTTTAGTTTTTTCAAAAGACGATTATAAACCTTTAAAGGTAAAAATAAAAAGAATACCTAGGTTAGGAGCTGTATTGTTAGATTTTCCTTTGTGTATTTTTTATGGGTTAACATATGGAATTGATGTATTTCGTGGAGATTTTTATAAAGTATCAAGAAAGAACAAGGAAATTAATCTTCAATTTCAACGTACGAATGAATCCTTCAAACAGAAAATTAAGGAATCGGAACTGACTCTTAATACTATGATTCTTGACGCACTACTTTTAGATAATCCTGATTTAATTATAAAAAAAGAAATTGAGGAGCAAAGAGTAGTTATTTCAAAATCAATTTTGTACTCTAATATTGAAAAAATGATTAATCATAATAGTAATGGTATAGAAAGTTACAACAATTTAGTTTCAAAGTATCCCCAGTCAATACCAGAATGTAAAATGATTTTAGATAGTTTGAAAAAAACAATAGAATCTGAGGAACTAACTAGAATCAAGAAAAACTCCGATTTGTTGAGATTGATTAAGTTAACTAAAATTTCGGATGCGCCTTTTAAAGATTCATTAAATTTAATGAAACCTGCTATAGAAAAAGTAGTACTTCAAGATATTTCAAATAAATTTGATTTTTATCAAATAGATGTTCTAATAAGTAATGAGGATTCTGTTTCTAAAGAAAAATTATTTAATTTTAGATTGTCTTTAGAAATTAAGTCAATTGAAGAAATTAAGATGAATAATGACTTATCTCTTCTAAACAAGGTTTACAAATATCTTAATAATAAAAATAAATTAATTCTTGATGGTTTAAAACCTGTAGTTACAAAATTTAACGATGTTGAACTTCTAAAAAAGAGGATAACCGATATAAAATATTATTTGTCACTTTCAGATTTTGATAAGGCTCTGGAACTAGTAAATAAGTATTATCCAAATCAGTATTCCGAATCTTTACCGGAGAACAATATTTTGAAAGACTTATTGAAAAATATTCTCATAGAAAAGGATATTAATGTAATTACAACTAAAATTAATAAGAATGTTGATTTTGAAATTAATGACTCTCAAGAAATTTATGAAATTGAATCCCTAATTGATAAATATAAAAATCAAACATTATCAACCATTCAAAAAAGTCAAATTGAAAAATTAAAGAAGCAGTTCATTTCAAAAAGAATTGAATGTATTAAAAAATATGTAAACGATGGTGGGGAAGATATAAATGAGATTAATTTATTATTAAACAAAAATGAAATCTCATCTACTCAGAAAAGTGCAATTAAGGGTTTTAAAAATATTGCTGAGAAGAATGCAGAAATTGCAAAGAAAAAAAGAGAACAACAAGAAAAACATGATGCAGAGTTGGCTCAGAAAGAACGGAATGTAGTACAACAAAAACGATATAAATTTTCTGAAGATAACGAAAATTTTTCGAACCAAAACGATTCACAAAATGAAAACAACAGCAGAGGATTTAGCTATTGTTATTCTGAAATGAGTTATGATGGGAATGGTTCTAAATATAAATTAACATTATTTGATGGTGGTGTAGCAAAAATGGATAAGAATGGGCAAATATTAAGTGGTAGATGGTCAGGCAATAATGGTAATCCAGGCTCTCCAAGTACAGTTAGAGCTACTTTTAATAATTATTCATTGTATCTTGAAGCTGGTTATGTTAACGTAATTGGACGGGTTTCTTTCTATATAGATGCTCAGGAGAGACAATGGATGGAATGTTATTAATATTCCTCAAATAAATTATAATTTATGAAAATAATAAAATTACATCTTAAAATCTATTTTTTGTTGTTCATTTGTTTGTTAAAATTTGGAGATGTATTCTCCCAAATCACAAACGAACCATTACATAACAATGTTGGATGGATTAAAAAGAGTGTCATAAAAGTAGAAAAACAGAATGCAAATAGGGGTACTTGGGATGAAATTATGTTTTATTCACCTGGTAAGTTTGTTGAAATCAGAGATAATAAAGATATTAAAATATCTGATTTAGATGTTTTTAGTGCAGTTTTAGGTCGAGATTATATTGGAATTTATAATAAAGCTGTATTTATCAATGGAATAAAACAGCAGACAAATGCTCCTCAAACAGATTTTTATAAAGGTTCAATTATACTTTATCAAGGTGATATTCCTGGAACTGGTGGAGAAACAAGTTTGTCATTCTATTACAAAGATGGACAGTTGGGGGCAATAGAAATTAGGAGCAAAGTGTGCATGTGTGCCAGTAGAATTTATATTGGAGAATATCAAGAAGGATTGAAGACACTTGAAGAGGAAGAGTAGTTACTGTTTACTTTTTATTGAAAATTTATAAAGTTGAATTATTAGAATATTTCAAGTGACAATATGTTACTTTCCTTTTCTATTGGTAATACATTATATTATATTGGAAGTAATAATATATAGATTTATTCTTTTCTAGTATCTAGTATCTAGTTTTAATATCTAGTATTCTAGTGTTCTAGTATTTTATTTTATTATTTTCTATATACTAGATAATCTCTGTTGATGAGTTTGAGCGTGCGAAGTGTCCTCCGTCTTTTTATTGACGGTTGACACCCACATCTCAATTTTCTAATCTTGTTAGATTGAGAATCGGTCGAGTCTCAGTGAAAACTCGACTTGTCGACAACTTCAGAGTGTTCACTCACCCTGGGGTTTCACCTTTCGACTTTGTGCTGGTGTTGGACTTTAAACCCCGTCCCGTGGTAATCCAATAATAATAAACGCCACCGTAGTATCTCCCGTCCGTTTACTATGTTTTATAATAAATACTTCGATATTTTGAAAAGTATTACTTTTTCATAAAATATTTGAAATAAAATCTAAAATAAAAAGTTCTGTGATACTTTTTTGTAAATAACTATATTTATAATTAAACACATGACGAAACTTCGAAAAACTTTAATTCTTAGAATAAGTGAGAACCAACTCAAACATATCCTAACCGCAACAATAAAAGAGCAAAAGACCAAAAGCTCGATAATTCGTGAAGCAATCCAAAAACATATTGTAAATGAAAAAAATAGATGATTTAAAACTGGAAGAACTAGCTGAATATCTGCGAAGTGTATTTGAGGAAAAAGGCCCATATAAAATTGATACTTGGGACATATTCCAATTAAAACATGCGCCAACACAATCCGCTATAGACAAAGTAAATAAAGTGATTGCTGGGTTTGAATTCAACGAAAATGATGAATATCTGATTGCGTTTCGAGCAACAAATAATCATATCCGGAATATGATGCTTAACATGGCTAAGAAAATAGAAGATAATACAGCAGAGTTCAACGAGGTATTCACAGAGGTAAAAAAAGATACTGAAAATTAGGAGAACCTAATCTCCTGAAAATTTGACCAGAAATTTTTTATTCCGTTTTGGATATTTTTTTGACTCGAAGTTATTTACTGCAAGTATATATCCCCCCTTATCGAATATCTTTACTGGTTGTATGTAATGCGAGGATGTGAAAGGGGGGCCGGCAGGACGGGGTATCTTTGATTGGAGATGCTCTAAGTTCCCTTTTTGTAGTTAATGGCACACGCAAGGCGTTGATTTTCAATTAAAGTAAAGATTTAGCATTGCCAGTAGTTCCAAATAGTATAAATTAGCCTCATAAAAGGAACTATTATGGTAACTAAAATCAAATCCGCTGAATCACTTGAGGAACTCGAATTGAACAAACTTCTGAAATACCTATCCCAAAATGAGCACTGGGTATATTACCTATTAGTAAGGTTGGGAGTCAGCACCGCACTTAGGTTCTCTGACCTATCGAGAATTAAATGGATTGACGTATTGGGTAAGAAATTACTGGTGATAAGTGAAAAGAAAACCGGAAAGGTTCGTGAGATACCAATTGCACCAGAGTTATCTCAAAACCTTCTTTCGATTTACAGAAAGGTGGGTGAGCCTTCAACCAACACCCCAATCATCCCATTAACGATTAGAGGTGTAAATAAACAAATTAAAATTCACGCGTGTCGAGCTGGTATAAGAGGAAAGAGAATATCTACCCATACTTGGCGCAAGACATTTGGGCGTGAGGTATGGAAAAGAAACAATCAAAGTGAGGCATCACTAATTAAACTTTCTTATTTGTTTAATCACTCTTCAACTTCCATAACAAGGGTCTATCTTGATATTACACGCGAAGAGGTTCAAGATATGTACTCTATACAGGATATGTTCGTTTATTAACTGATTTAATTTTCAGATAAAAACCAAAAAAATATCCGTTGGGTGGTAAATTCCTCAACTGTAACTAAACTTGAAATTCAATATAGTGATACAAATTATCACCATTTACACCTAAAAATCATGCATTTTTCTTGCACAAAAAAAAGGGTTCCAAACTTGTATCGTCTGAAACCCTTTATTTACCGGTGGTCCCACTTGGACTTGAACCAAGGACCCCCTGATTATGAGGGACTCAAAAGTCATTCAATAAATCTCACAAAATGGTTGTTTTTAAAGGGTTTCACGGTTTT